>JAFGIX010000074.1 GCA_016929395.1 Candidatus Zymogenus saltonus | reverse complement strand
TAAAATGTCCTTTTTTGTAATGAGGCTTTATTGATTTGAGGTTTTGGAATCAGGCCTAAAAAATTTGCAGGCCTCTACTTTTCGCCCGTGAAGAGTACGGCGAGAATCTTCGTGGGGGTCTCCCCCACCGCCGTCACCTTGTGGGGGATCGTGGAGTCGTAGTAGATTGAGTCTCCGGGGGAGAGGATGTCGGAGTGGTCGCCGAGGGTTACCTCCATCTCCCCCTCGAGGACGAAGATGAACTCCTCGCCGTCGTGGGTGGACTGTTTGACCTTCTTTACGGTGCCGGGTTCTAAAGTTACGACGAAGGGCTCCATCTTTCGGTCCTTCTTGTCCGCCCCGAGCGACTCGTATGAGTAGCCGTAGCTCACCCCCTCTTTGGACGCCACTCTCGAGACCTCTTTCCTGTCGTCCTCTCTCACAATCACGTACGGGGATGTCGGCTTCTCCTTGAAGAAGTAGCCGGGTTGAACTTCGAGGGCCTTGGAGAGCTTGATAATCGTGCCCAGTGGCGGAGAGATCATATGGTTTTCTATTTGGGATATTATTGCCGTTGAAAAGCCGGATCTGTCGGCCAGATCGGACAGGGAGAGGTTCATCTTCTCCCGAAGCAGCTTTATTTTTTCACCAACCTTTAGGTCCTCGGTCATTTCCGCCTCCTTTGATAGAGGTATCTTATTTTTCTCAAATTCCTTTTTATTCTGTCATTCCCAACTCGATTGGGAAGCTATACTATCATTCTCAACTCGATTGGGAATCCAGCCTGTCCCCGCGTATGCGGGGGAAAGATATTCACTGGATTCCCGTTTTCACGGGAATGACAGGATATTCCGGTTTTCCGCTTCCCAAGGTAACGATACAAAAAGTTTACTTTTTGTGAGCAATCACCAATAGTATAAACGAACGGCCCTCTTTTGCCCGGCGGCCCTTGTCGATCAGCCGCCGTTATACTCCTCGGCGAACTTCATCCCCGCCTTGATCATCTCGACGTTCTTCGGTATCAGCTTGTGGTACCTCTCGTCCAAAACCTTCTTGAAGGCCTCAAATACCGTATCCGGCTTTACTATATTTGTCAGCTGAAGGAAAGCTCCGAATATCACCATGTTGGCCATCTTGTCGTTTCCGAGCTCCCCCGCCTTCTCGTTTGCGGGGACCTTGATCTGTTTCAGGTCGGGCCTTGCGTCCACCTCCTCGCTTATGAGAGACGAGTTGATCAAAAGCAGCCCCCCCTCCACGACGTTCGGGCCGAACCTCGTCAGGCTCGGCTTGTTCATTACGATGGCGCTCTTTGGGTGGCCTATGATGGGGGAACCCACGGGGTTGTCTGAGATGACCACGGTGCAGTTTGCGGTGCCGCCCCTCATCTCGACTCCATAGGCCGGCATGTAGGTCACGTTCTTGTTTTCGTTCATTGCGGCGTAGGCGAGGAGGTTTCCTATCAGCATTATCCCCTGTCCGCCGAAACCGGCCATTATCGTATCGTAATACATTCTTTTGTCTTTCACATTAACTGAATAAATTTCCCCAATACAAACAAACAAGGAAACATGCCTCTCGTGGCTGTCAAATCCCGTCAGTCAATGCGGCTTTTTAAATAGCCCCCTGGTCAGACATGGTGCGCTCCTTGAAGACTCCAAGGGGGAAATAGGGAATGAGCTCCTCGTCGACCCTGACGGCGGCCTCCTTGGGTGTCATCCTCCAGTTCGTGGGGCAGGTGGAGAGCACCTCCACGAAGGAGAACCCTATGTTGTCGATCTGCATCTGGAAGGCCTTCTTGATGGCCTTCTTGGCGCTTATGACCCTCTTCGGGTTGTTTACCGCGACCCTCGCCACGTAGGCCGAGCCCTCGAGGGTGGCGAGCATCTCGGCCATCCTGACAGGGTAACCGTCCTGCTCGTATTCCCTCCCGTAGGGGGAGGTCGTGGTCTTCTGCCCCAGCATGGTGGTGGGGGCCATCTGCCCGCCGGTCATGCCGTATACCGTGTTGTTTACGAATATCACGGTTATCGGCTCCCCGCGGTTCGCGCAGTGGACGATCTCGCTCATCCCGATGGACGCCAGGTCTCCGTCCCCCTGGTATGTAAAGACGAAGTGGTCCGGCATCGCCCTCTTTACGCCTGTAGCCACCGCCGGCGCCCTCCCGTGGGGCGCCTCGACGACGTCGATCCTGAAGTAGTCGTAGAGGAAGACGCTGCAGCCGACGGACGCCACCCCTATCGTCTTCGGGACGAGGTTGTATTGATCCAACGCCTCCCCGCAGAGGCGGTGTATTATCCCGTGATTGCAGCCCGGGCAGAAGTGGAACGGCTTGTCCGAGAGGCTCTCCGGCTTCTTGAAGACCCGCTTCATCCCTTCGGTCGCGGCTTCGGTCATGTGTCTCTCCGTTTTTTTTTGAAAAATTTATACCAAAATATTATACAGAGGAAAGAATATAACGTCAACATCTTTGTCGCTCGTTTTTTTGCAAATAGCTCTTAATTACAATTCTGTCATCTATGCAAAAATCTTCTGGCAATTAGTCCCCGATTTTTGTTAAAATCTCAGTACAAATTACTTTTCCGTTCTCCGTACGGGGACGGGTTTTAGCGGCGCATGAAGATTTTGTGCGTTTTAAGATAAGCTGGATTTGGGATCGATCGAAGCATAAGGTAATTTTGAAAAGAAAATCATTATATTTTATTAAGGAGGAGAGGATGAAGGAAAGATTATGGCATAAGTCGTATGCTCCGGGGGTGAAAAAGACCCTCGAATACGAGAAGGTTACAGTGTCCGAGGCATTGAGGAGGTCCGCCGAAAAATTCCCCGATAACGTGGCTCTGAACTATATGGGGAAAAAGATCACCTACAGTGAGCTCGACCGCCTAGTGAATCGTTTCGCCAGGGCCTTAATGGATATGGGGATAGGGAAGGGGGACAGAGTGGCCCTCTGCCTTCCGAACCTCCCCCAGACGGTGATAGCCAACTTCGCGATATTACGGATCGGGGCGGTGGCGGTTCAGAACAATCCTCTCTATACAGAGCGGGAGCTGGAGCACCAGCTCAACGATTCTGAGAGCGTTATGGTGATCACGATGTCGCTTCTCGTCCCCAGGATGTTGAGCCTCATGCCCAAGACCAAGATAAAGAAGATCATCGCCTGTCACATCAATTCATACCTGCCGTTTCCGAAGAAGCAGCTCTTTCCCTACGTCAAGAAGGCGATGCACAAGGAGGTGGAGACTACCGAGGAGGTGGTCGTGTTCAAGGATATCATAGGCAAATATTCCGACGAGCCCCTCGAAGATAAGGGGGAGTGGGAGAAGCTCTCCATCATCATCTATACCGGCGGCACCACCGGCGCGAGCAAGGGTATATTGATTAGCCACAAGGGCATCAGCTCGAGCATTCAGCAGTTTGCCGCGTGGTTTCCCGACCTTATGCCCGGGGAGGAGAGCTTGGTGGGGACTTACCCGATATTTCATATAGCGGGGTTTATTGTAAACCAGTGCTTTATCCCCTGGAAGGGTTGGACGCAGCATATGATTCCCCGACCGGAGCCGAAGGGTATCATCGACATTTTGAAGAAGAACAAGCCTACTTTTCTCCCCGGGGTTCCCACCATTTTCGTGGGACTCCTCTCCGATCCGGAGTTTCGGAAAATGGAACTGTCGTTTATTAAAGGCTTCTTCTCAGCGGCGGGGCCCCTGGCGGCCGATACGATAAGGGATATGAAGGGACTTACGGGCGCCACGATATGCGAGGTGTATGGACTGACCGAGACCTCCGTGGTTGCGGTGACCCCATGGGGGGGCGAGATAAAGCAGGGCACCGTGGGGGTGCCGATGGTGGACAACGACTTCAAGATTGTGGATCCGGACAATATCAAGAAGGAGCTTCCCCAGGGGGAGATCGGGGAGATAGTCGTCAAGGGACCCCAGATGATGATGGGGTACAACAATCTGCCGGAATTGACGAAGGAGTCTATGGCGGACGGCTGGTTCTGCACGGGGGACATAGGGTTTTTCGACGAGGACGGCTACCTGAGCATCGTAGACCGGAAGAAGGACATGATAATCGCCGGGGGGTACAACATCTATCCGGTGGAGGTCGACAATATCCTCTTCGACCATCCGAAGATATTAGAGGCGTGCTGCATCGGCGTCCCGGACGAATACAGGGGTGAGACGGTCAAGGCCTTCATCGTGCTGGAGCAGGGTGAGGAGTTGACGGAGGAGGAGGTGACGAGCTTCTGCAAGGAGCACCTCTCCGCCTACAAGGTTCCCAAGATAATCGAGTTTGTAGACGCGCTGCCGAAGAGCGCCGTGGGTAAGATCCTCCGCAGGGAGCTGAGGAAAATCGAGATGGAAAAGAGGAAGGGGAGCTAAGATTGTAGGCGAGCCCGGCGAAGCTTGCCGAGGCCGGGATTTGTAGATCATAGGCATTAGCGTCGGAACAGCGGTCGCGGTCGTACTGCTCCTTCTGCCACTGGTAAGCCTGGTCTCGAAGAGGAGGGGGATGGAGGGGCTGAAGGTCTGGCAATAGATACCGGGGGGAACTGACGCAATATTGGTCGGTGTGAGTTGAATCTTTTTACGGTGAGGGTTGGAAGCCCATGTTACAATCAACGAACATTTTTAAAACATTTTCCTTGACTGGTATGGCTTTACTCGTTAATATGTAGGAAGAAATCTCATAGAAGAGACCGGGGGTGCCCAAGAGGCTGAGATGATACCCTTTGAACCTGATCCGGATAATACCGGCGAAGGGAGATACGGATTTTATAATCACAGGCCTTCGGGAAACCGAGGGCCTTTTTATTTGTGTTGAAAACAAACCGATTTGCGGGGGTGAAAAAATGGCTGTTGACGAAATCACGATCTCAAGGGCGATTGTAAAGACCTACATGGAAAAACTGACGGAGCACCTCGACCTCGAAGTCGCCATCGTCGGAGGGGGGCCGGCCGGCCTGACGGCGGGCTACTTCCTGGCGAGGGAGGGGGTAAAGGTCGCCCTGTTTGACAAGAAGCTCTCCATCGGGGGAGGCATCTGGGGCGGGGGCATGATGTTCAACGAGATAGTCGTTCAGGAAGAGGCGAGGCGCCTCCTCGACACGTTCGGCATCTCGTACAGGGAGTTCGCCCCCGGCTACTACACCGCCGACTCGATCGAGACCGCGTCCACGCTGATCTCGATGTCGATGAAGGCGGGGCTTCGCATCTTCAACCTGATCGAGGTCGAGGACGTGATGGTGAGGCAGGGGAGAGTTACGGGACTCGTTGTGCTGTGGACCGCCGCCAACATGGCTGGCCTCCACGTAGACCCGATTGCCGTCAGGGCGAAGTTCGTCATCGACGCCACCGGCCACGACTGCGAGGTGGTGGGCGTAATTTGCAGGAAGTCGGGGGAGAGGCTTCTCACCCCCTCGGGAGACGTGGAGGGGGAGAAGTCGCTCTGGTCCGATGTGGCGGAGACCAAGACGATCGAAAACACCAGGGAGGCGTATCCGGGGGTGTACGTTTCCGGCATGAGCGCCAACGCGGTATTCGGGTCGTTTCGGATGGGCCCTCTCTTCGGCGGTATGCTCCTCTCCGGGGAGAAGGTTGCCGAGCTTATCAAGGGGCGTCTGAATAAGGGGGAACAAAAAAATGAATGATCCGGTCAAGGTATTGACGATAGCGGGCACAGACTCCGGCGGGGGCGCCGGCGTCCAGGCCGACCTCAAGACGATCACCGCCCTTGGGGGATACGGAATGAGCGTCATCTGTGCGCTTACGGCCCAGAACACCGTGGGCGTTCAGGCGATACACGACGTGCCGTTGGATTTCATAGAGGCGCAGTTCGACTCGGTGATGAAAGACATCGGAGCTGACGGCGCCAAGACCGGGATGCTTGCAAGCTCGGTGGTAGTGCGCACGGTCGTTAAAAAAGTGAAGGAGTACAAGATAGAAAGGCTTGTGGTCGATCCGGTCATGGTGGCGAAGAGCGGCGATCCGCTCCTCTCCGAGGACGGGATCAAGGCGGTCTCGGAGGAGATGATCCCCTTAGCAATGGTCGTCACACCGAACATCCCGGAGGCGGAGGTGCTGTCCGGGATAAAGATAGAGGGCGTTGACTCGATGAAGAGGGCGGCCGAGATAATCGCAGGCCTCGGGGCGAGAAACGTGGTGGTGAAGGGGGGGCACCTTGAGGGTGAAGCGGTGGACGTTCTGTTTAACGGGGCGGAGTTTACTCTTTTTCCGAAAGAGAGGGTAGAAACTAAAAACACCCACGGGACGGGCTGCACCTTTTCGGCGGCGATAGCAACGGGGTTGGCATCAGGAATGGACGTTTCTTCCGCCGTGAAACAGGCCGAGCTCTATATCGACACCGCCATCCGGTTTTCCCTCAATGTGGGGAGGGGGCACGGCCCCACGAACCACATGGCGTGGTTCTTGAGAGATAGCGAAAGATACGGGGTAATCGAGGAGCTGAAGAGGGGGGCGGGGACCTTGGTGCAAAAAAACATCGCCCCCCTCATACCGGAGGTGCAGTCCAACCTCGGGTACGCGCTGCCGTACGCAGTGAAGCATGACCACGTTGCGGCGTTTCCGGCAAGGATTATTAAAGCGGGCGGCGGCGTGCTGGTCCCTGTGTCTCCCGAGTTCGGGGCGTCGATCCATATCGCGAACATCATCCTGACCGCCATGAGATACGATCCCGGGCTGAGGTCGGCCATGAATATCCGCTTCGGGGAAGATCTGATCAAAAAGGCGAACGATAGGGGCCTTGCCGTCGCGTCATTCTCCAGGGCCGATGAGCCTGAAGACGTCAAGGACGCCGAGGGGTCGAGTCTGGCCTGGGGAGTCTCGAAGGTCCTGTCGGAGACGGGGGGGACGCCTGATCTTATCTACGACCGCGGGGACGTGGGCAAGGAGCCGATGATAAGGGTACTGGGCAAAAATCCGGGGGATGTGGTGGGGAAGGTCCTCGGGCTCTTGGATTGAGACAGCAAATTCAATTGAATCGATCCGCTGTCTCTTGGTCTTACCTCTACAATTGCGTCGGTCAGCGGCTGATAATAGTTGAACCTTCCCGTCAGTCCCAGGCCGCCGCCGTCTTCAAGGATACCTAGTTCTACCATAACCTCCGCCCCCACACCCCACTGTGTATGCCTGGTACCCCAGGGTGTTTTTCGCCAGTCATAAAAGCCGTTTATCCCGAGGAGAAGGTATTCATCGATGAGGATGTGTCGATACCCGAGGCCGAGATTCGTCTCCCAGCCGTTGAGGTCGTTGGGGGTATACTTCGCGTTTACAAAGAGGATGTTCCTTTCGTCCTGGTAGAGGGGAACGAGAAAATCGAGGATGTAAAGGGTGCGGTTATCCGTCCCCCACCTTATCCCCGGACTGAAATGGATGGTCCATTTCTGATCATCTTCATTGTTTTTGGTGTCTGCGACAGTGTTTGAAGAAAACACACTAATAATTAGGACACTGATTGATAATAGAATAAAAAATTGCCTGATAATTCTATGATATTTCATTTTGTTGCTCCTGAAAGAGGATTAACATCACTACTCTTCAATGGTTTTATTTTTGGATCCCTTTTAAGATAGAATAAAAAATTAGTAAGAGGAATTAGTAAGAAGAGAAACATAAATACAAGTATATATGGCTTAAATGCGAGTGAAAATTTAGGTATAAAAGACAGTATTGGATTACTATAAATAACCTTATTTTGAATTACATAAAATGCAGAGTCGAACAAGCGTCTACCAGTATATATTGATATGTAGTAAAAGAATCTCCATACTAAAAGAAAGGCTGCAAAAACAAATCCAAGTACTTCTCGTTTCATAATCTTCGAAATTGCATAAATCATCACGCCTATTTCAATACTAAATATTAGTAAATAACTAATTATAAACAGAGGCAATGTTCCTGCTGGCAGTTCACCTTTCATAATCCAAATGCGTTCCATTTCAGATATGCTAACAAATATAAAAAGAATAATACTGCAAACAAAGAAGATGATAGCAGTTTTACGATACATCTTTGAGAAATTATCAGTGGCTATCGTATTCATATTTAAAGATCTAAAACCGTAGAAGATCGCTACTGTAGCGAGGAATAAATAAAAAAAGGTTACAATGGTGGCCAACTCCATTAATCTGATATATATCATTGCATCATATAAATGATATATAAAGTCTTCAAATATGATTCCCAGCCATATCACGATGGCCCTTATGCTGTTTCTGATTCCAAATATAAACGCAAAAACTAAAACAATTAATAACAGGTAGGTATCAATTTTATAATTTGGATGAGGGACACTTTTAATAATTCCAAATTTAAATGTAAAACATAAAATCAGATATACTATGCCGGAGATAATAAGGTATTTTTTATGTCTTCTTTCCATCTCTTGTCTTAACAGCTCCTTTTACAATCCAAACGGAAGAATTTGAAAATCCTCTGATTCTTTTTTCTCCGTATATTCTTCTAATATAAAGCGATTATTAAAGTAAAATAAACAGTCTATTACTTAAATGAATTTACTGTTTCTAATTTCTATTCTATGTAAAAGTCAAGCACCTTCCGTACAGTATGTCCTCTCGGGGCCGCCGATTTAGGCGGCTTCCTTTGGTATCTCGTTTCTTTTCT
>JAFGIX010000073.1 GCA_016929395.1 Candidatus Zymogenus saltonus | reverse complement strand
ATTTTCTTGTCTAATAATATAACTATAAGTTTTTACTTTAATGCAGAACTGATAAGATTGATAAAAAATTTAAACTGACCCACTACCAATAACGTGGGAGAGAGATGTATCTATTTATCTGAAAAAAGCATTAATACAACAATCTTGACAATAAGGATAAATCAAACCATGCTAATTCTTTTTTTGCCGTAGAAATTTGGCCCAATCGTTAAAATACATTCCCATTTCCAATAAAATATGATATAATTTCTACAAATTTATTTTGTATATGAATACATGAACGGTGACGCGCTTTTATATACCGGCTCCTTTATGATCGCATTCTGGGGCCTCGCCCATATCGTAATGACCAAAAAGATTGTCGATGATTTCAAACTTGAGTCGATAGACAAAAGAAGGGTCTTGACAATGGAGTGGGTTACCGAGGGTCTCACGCTCTGCTTTATCGGGGGACTTGTCGTCGTCGTTACCGTGTGGGGCGGCTCCAAGAGCCCGGCTTCGATCGTTGTCTACAGGTCATCCACGGTTATGCTTGTGATAATGGCGGTCTTGAGCCTCTTTACCGGGGCGAGAACCCCCGCTGTCCCCTACAAGATATGTCCTCCACTCTTCATGACCGTCGCCGCGCTCTATTTTCTCGGAAGCCTGTTTTAGAAGAATAGTCCTGTCTGCGGGGTAAGGGAAAAAGGGCGATCATCGGTTGCTCGGAGGGGGCCTCGCTTTTAAAAACCGTGCCGCTGTTAAGAGTAAGGGCTGTCTTTGATATATTGCTGAAAAGCGATTTTGGAAGTTAAAAGTTAACTTATGGTAAGCATATAATTCATATTATTGTGCAATTTATCAATTCAATACTGCTAAAATAACTTATGGAGGTAAATTATGTCTAATCAAAGAAAAATAGTTTGGGACGCCGATAGAGGATTTATAAAGCTGATCACAGAGGGTGCGGAAGAGAGGCTCTTTCTCATAAGGGAGGGATTCATCAAGGCCTTCGCAGACGAGATTGTCAATGTGTCCGGCCAGAGGATGCTCACAATGATAGTAAGGAATCTCATGAAAAAATTAGGGGCCGGGGTGGAGGAGGGGCCGACCTGGGAGTCGTTTGAGCGTTTCACCGACAATGCCATCCTGACCGTCTCCAAAGAAGAAAGCGTCGTACCGGAGATATTTGCCTGGGACATGAAGACAAGAAACCTCCAGCTCAAGGGGGGCGGCATGTACGACATGTGGACCGTAAGATCGATCCAGGCGTTCAAGGAGGTTATGGCCGATATTCTGACCGAGAGGGGAGCGAACGCCATCCTGCACGATGTGGCGAAGGCCGGCGGAAAGGCGGTAAGCGAGGGGATTATGAAATCGTGGGGCTGGAACGACGTAAAATCGGCTCTCGACAGTCTCGACGGGGTCAACAGGTTCATATATCCGAATGCGGGATGGGGAAAATCGAGGGCCCTGGCGGAGATCGGCGGTGACGGCTTCGCAGTAGGAATCTTCAAGTATTGGGACTTGTATGAATCGCACGGGATGAAATCAGAGGGTCCATCGTGCACCATTTCACGAAGCTTCATAGAGGGGATCGGGGATGGCACAGGAAAGGCGATCTCGAACCAGGCGGCCGAGGCGAGGGAGGTGAAATGTATTGCCAAGGGGGACGATTACTGCGCCTTCGTAGTCAAGTTCAAGCCTGACAAATCTCCGCCCCTCGACTGGAAGGATCTCGAGGGGGAGTGGCGGGCCCTGGACGCGGTCGAGCTTCCTCCCGAGTGAGGCGTCTTTAAGCGGAGTAAATCACCGTGGTTGCGGGATAAGTCTCAGATCAATTATCGATTGACAATGAACTTTAGGAGGCGGATAATCGGGTGGATTGTATCCGGTCGAGCCGGAAGGACGCGATTTTTAAGACTTTTTGTTTCACTAACAAGACGAATGGAGTTTTGAGATGAGGACAAAAACAACCGCCATATTGATAATTCTGGCGATTTTTTTCATCTTGGTTGCCTCTTCCGCCCTTGCAACGGAGTCCAAGACCTTTAGGGGAGAATCCTACACGCTGGGGAAAGACGAGTCGGTGTCGGGGGATCTATACGTCGAGGCCTGGGAGGTCTCTATCGACGGCAGGGTCGAAGGTAACCTCTATATCCACGCGGGAGAAATCAAGTTGAACGGCACGGTTACGGGAAGCGCCCTGGTTCGCGGCTTTGAGGTGGAAATGGGGGGGGTCGTAGAAGGAAACGCCTTCATAAACGGCTTCGATGTGGATATCCCGGCAACGATAAAGGGAGACCTCAACGTGGGAGCGTTGGAGGTTGACCTGTCCGGAAATTATCTGTCTAAAACCAACGCCGAGGCGTTTATGATCATCGCCTCGGGTGAATTTGCCGGCGAATCGAACATCAGGGCGGATGAATTCACCATAACGAAAGACGCGGTCTTCTCGGGAGATCTCAACTACAAGGCCGATACGTTTAAGCGATCCCTTGGAGCGGTTACGTCGGGGGCTGTAAACGAGACTGCGGCCGAAGAAGAGGAGGAATACGGCCCTAAAATGGTATTCTTTGTCGTTGTCTGGGTCGTCTTCCTGATAGGATTTATCATCGTGGGCCTCGTTTTGAACAAGTTGTTTCCAAGCTTCGTCTCCGGGATTACGGAGAGAGTCTTCCACCGGATGATGAACAACCTTGGCTGGGGGGTTTTATTCCTCCTTCTTGCGCCCATAGCGGTCATTGTCCTCGCCCTCACACTGGTCGGGATTCCCCTCGCCGTCCTTATCATCTTGAGCTGCTTGATCGGACTCTACATAGGGGAGATCCTCGTGGCCGCGGCGACCGGGGGACTGATCTTCTCCCTCTTCAAAAAGGAGGGGATATCCTACTGGCTCAAGCTTCTGGTCGGAGCCCTGGTCGTTTTTATCATCACCATGATTCCAATATTGGGATTCTTTATCGGGGTTATCATCTACATATTGGGGATCGGGGCGATCAAGGGCTACCTCGTGGACCTTAAAAGGGGCTCTAAATAGGAAATAGAAAGCAATCCAGGCCCTGCCCGGATGGGGAGGGTTAGGATTTAGCTATCAAAAGAAGGGCGCTCGATAACTTCGTATCTGGGACGACGTGGGAATTTGAGCGCCTTTCTCTTTATGGAAGGGATGCAGATCGATGATTTGCATCTCAATTTGTCTCGGATTTTATAAGGGGTAAAGCCGTGGAAGAAAATCGTTGTCGTACTTCCTGAAATTGTTTTATCCCTGATAAAACCTCTCTCGTTTTTCCCGATTTGGGGTAGGTGGCGGGCGTAAATTCGATATTTTCCCCACATAACTTCCCAAAATCGCCATTTCCCCTTTTACCCGACACCGAAATGTGTCAAAATCCAAAAAAAACCTGTTTGCGAAATAAAACCGACCTTAAAACGTCTTAAATAACATGATGACAGAAGCGGCAGAGAAGAGGTTGACCGAATTCTGGTCGACGGAACAGAGCAGGCTGGTCAACTACGTCAAGCGGCTCATTGAGGATGCAGCCGACCGGGACGGAGAGGACATAGTCCAGGATGTCATTTTGAGCGTCCTGAGCAGAAACGACGAGATGGACCCGATCGAGGACCTGTCGTCTTACGTCTACAGATCGATAAGGAACAGGGTGATCGACCACATGCGCAAGAGAAAAGACATGGTGCAGTTTGACACGACGGATGACGAGGATTCGCACCTCTCTCTTTCAAACATCCTTCATGACCCGAAGTACAACGCCCTGGACGAGGTCATGAGGGGAGAGGTAAGGGAGCGGATATTTGGGGCGATCGGGGATTTGAGCGACGAGGAGAAGGCGGTTCTTATCGAGACCGAGTTTAACGGCGCTAAATTCAGGGAGCTGTCCGAGCTTTGGGAGGTGCCGATGGGGACGCTCTTGACAAGGAAATCGCGGGCGATTGCAAAGATCAAGGAGTCGCTTGCCGACCTCAATCACAACGTCAATAACGTTTTAAAGAAATAGCATTGGAGGTAAAAAATGGAAAGACAAGACACAGGACAAGAAAGAAATATAGAGAGCCGAAAGAAAAGAAGGATCGCGAGAAGGGCCGGGCACATTGTAGGCATGGTGTTCTTAGGGCTCACTTTTACGTTCCTTTTCGCCCTTCTCTTCGGCTACGTGATAATGTGGCTCTGGAACTGGCTCATACCGGCGATCTTCGGATTGGATGAGATCACATTCTGGCAGGCGTTCGGAATTATCATCATGGCAAGGCTTCTCTTCACAGGTTTAAGGATGTATCCTCCCCATAATAGCAAGTTTAAAAACTTCAATGGCCACATCGCCGATCACAAGAGGGCCTTCTTCGACAAGGATTGGGATTTCATGTTCTCGCGAAGGAATTGGCGGCATTACAAGGAATTCTGGGAGGAAGAGGGAAAGGCCGCCTACGAGGAGTATGTAAAGAAGGCCGAAGAGAAAAAGAAATAATGGTAACGGCGAAAATCAATAGATTAAGAGGTGTGTGATGTTCAAGAGAATCGAGCATAAAGAAGAGGCAATCTCCGGTTTTGAAAACGTCGACAGGTATAGAAAGGTTCACAGGGGATCCAAAGATATGCAATACTCATCGCTGATAAAGGGCATCAAGGCCCTAAACATCTCCGGCAGGTATCTCGAAGTAGGGGCGGGGCCGGGCACATTGGCCGCCATGATCGCTCAAGAAATGCCTAACGTCCAGATCACCGCCTTCGATTTATCGCCCGAAATGGCAAAGTTCGCCAACGAGTACATCAGCGAGAGCGGCCTTGACGGGAGAGTCCGCTCTCTCGCCTGCAACGCAGTGGACAAAAAGGAGATCGAGAAGCTGGGGACGTTCGACCTGGTGTACTCCTCGTTTTCGCTCCATCACTGGAGGGACCCGGAGAAGGTGATCGAAAACCTCATGGGAGCGGTAAAAGGTAACGGGGTCTTGTATCTCTACGACCTTAAGAGGGTGTGGTGGCTCTACCTCGTTCCGTCGAACGGGGGGTTTATAAGCTCCATCAGGGCCTCGTATCTGCCGGAGGAGATGGGGGACCTCCTTGATCGGCTAGGGATGAAAAAATACGAGACCATAACCCATTTCCCCTATTTCATGCAGTCGATAATCGTAAGGAAATGAGGTCGAATTTCAGATTGAGGCGTAATGCGTAAACGTTAGTGAGGAGTCTAAAATGTTCGGTTCACATATAAAAGAGAGGATTGCCGGATCGAATGATCGGGGCACGGTCAAGTTCTACAGCTCCCTTATGGATGAGGGGAGAGAAAAATCTAACGGAAGAAGAAAGGAAGAATGCATCATCTCCCATCTCTTTAAAAGGATCGACCATCTCGACAGCGTGCCTAAAGACAATCGTAACGAGGGTTTCATAAGGCCCACCTACATTATAGTCGAAGACCTTAAGCGGGAGACCAGAAGGGCCAAAAGACTCGGCGCAACGATAATACAGGGGGAGACAGCGGTGAATGGAACCGGCTTTTTCTCCATTATCACAGACCCAAGGGGAGAAATAGTCTCTCTGTGGCAAAAGGCCGAGCGTTAGAAACAAATTCAAAATTTTGTTTATCTATGCTGTTTACGATTGAGGTTGAAAAAGATATGAGTAACAATACCAACATATCCGTCCTAGTGACCAAAAGGCTTACGATACCGAAGAGGCTCACGGGAAAAGACCTCTACGACATTCTGAACGTGGACGAGAGCGACGACGCCCTTCTCCTGATGGACTCGAAGAGCCCGAACCTTAAGGGTTCTTATCTCATCAGGCCGGACGACGAGTCGATAGAGTTCGCCTTTGGATTGGTAAGGAACGAGCTGCCTGAGCATATGTTTATTATATTGAGGGGCCAAGGCCATCTGAACCAAAAGGTTAATCCTTAAGAGCTGAAAGGGAGGAAGAAGTGGAACTTAAAGAAGACAAGATTAGAAGCAATATCGATTTTAAACTGACTTCCCTGATGATTTCGATCAGGGACTTCATAAGGCCGAGGGAGAACGTATTAAAAGAGGTAAATATAGAGCCTGGATTTCGCGTTCTCGACTTCGGCTGCGGGCCCGGGAGCTACTCTGTATGCGCGGCAAGGCTTGTGGGCCGAAAAGGCAAGATATACGCCGCGGACATCCACCCGCTGGCCATAGAGAGCGTCACGAAGCGTGCGAAAAGGGCGGGACTCAACAACATCGAGACGATCCAGACAAACTGTAAAACCAGGCTCCCGGACAACTGCATAGACGTAGTATTTTTGTATGATGTCTTTCACGGCTTCGGCGAGCCGGAGAGATTTCTCAAGGAGTTTCACCGTGTCTTAAAGCCCGGAGGCGTCCTGTCATTTTCCGACCATCATCTGAAAGGAGAAAAGATCATTCAGGCGGTAACGGGTTCAAGCCTGTTTAAGCTTGCAAATTCTAACAAGCACACCTTTAGCTTCAAAAAGAGTTAGATCGACCACAACCCACGAATCATCCGTTCTTTAATCGGCGGGGTTTTTGTTCTAAACATACGCCGGCAACCGGTGAAAACGCGATAATCTCGATTTGCCGGCTTTCAGCAATCGCCCCAAACGACAAAAAACATATCAACCCCGCCCTTTTCCTCTTTACTTTTCCCCCCATATAGACTATAAAATTGTAGTGTAATTTTCTAAAAAAAATAAAAGGGACGATGTATGGACAACAATATTTTCCTTTTGAGGGCGTCATTTGGGTCGATATTTTATACCAAACCGAAGTTTTTGGCCAGCGCCCCCGGGCGGGTGAACCTGATCGGCGAGCATACCGACTACAACGAGGGATTTGTCCTCCCGATGGCCATTGAGAAGAGGATTTACGTAATGGCAAGGCCGATGTACGGCGACCTGGTCAGGCTGAAGTCGGTCGGCTTTCAAGGAATAGAGGAGTTTCAGGTCAACTCCAAAATAGTGAAGGGCGAAAGGGGCGAAGGCAACAAGACGAACTGGGCGGATTACGTCAAGGGGGTGTCGTTGAAAATAAAGGAGTCGGGCCGTGACATGAACGGCTTCTGGGCCCTCTACAGGAGCGATATACCGATAGGGGCCGGACTATCTTCATCGGCGGCGCTGGAGGTCTCGACAGCTATCGTCATTGCGGCGCAGTTCGGCTATACGCTTGAATCCGAGGAGATCGTTGCTATCTCCCACTCTGCGGAGAACGACTTCGTTGGCGTCAAGTGCGGCGTCATGGATCAGATGACGTGCGTCCATGCAAAGGAAGGAAACGCCCTCTTCATAGACTGCAGGGATTCAAGCTTTGAATATATCCCGATGAAGCTCAAAGACGAGACCTTCGTGGTCGTGGACACCAGGGTCAAGAGGGAGCTCGGGTCTTCCGTCTACAACGACAGAAGAAAGGAGTGCGAGGCCGCGGCGAAAGCGATCGCAAAGCTCCGCCCGGAGGTAAAGGCCCTGAGGGACGCAAAACTGGATGACCTCAAGGAAATAGATGGCAAGGTCGACGCCAACGCCATCAAGAGGGCGCGTCACATCATCACCGAAAACGAGAGGGTGATAAAGGCGGTGGAGCACCTCAAAGGAGGGAAATTCAAGGAGTTCGGAGAGCTGATGTACCTGTCCCATGAAAGCCTTAAAACCGATTACGAGGTGAGCTCGCCGGAGCTTGACCTCGTGGTGGATACCGCCAGGGGTGTTAAGGGGGTCTTTGGCGCAAGGCTTACCGGCGCCGGTCTGGGCGGCTCTGCCATAGTCCTCGTTAAAAAGGAAAGCCTGGAAGACCTCTCCGGGGCGGTGGTGGAGGCCTTTGCCAAAAAGGAGCTCGAAGAGCCGAACGTCTTTCCGGTATCACCCTCCGGGGGTGTCACAGTCGAGGAGATGGAGGTAAACGAATAGGGTTCCCGGCGCCCCGGGTCTCGTCCTAAAGGGGCCGTCATATTTTATAATAGAATAGGGGTGTAAGGGGGGATGGTACTGTTTTTGGCTGGCTGCCTTCGATGCTCAAGTCAGTTATAATTCAGTTTGTTGCCTATTTCCGGTTAATATTCTTGGGCCTATTTTATCGGGTGGCCCCTTGACTTATTTATCTCGTCCGATCACACAAGATCATATAATCATATTAATATCAGACCAATGAAGATAACCGTAAGGGAGAGAACGGAGGAGTGGGAGAAAGCCCACCTCGTTCCCTACGCCTCCCTCTCAAAGAACAGCAGGGGACGTAGGCACAAAGAGCCGGAGGATAACACCAGGACCTTCTACCAGCGCGACAGGGACAGGATAATCCACGCCAGCGCCTTCAGGAGGCTCGAATACAAGACCCAGGTCTTTGTCTACCACGAGGGGGACTACTTCCGCACCCGCCTCACCCACACCATCGAGGTCTCCCAGATCGCAAGGACCATAGCGCGGGCGCTGGGGATAAACGAGGACCTGACGGAGGCCGTGGCCCTGGCCCACGACATGGGGCACCCCCCATTCGGCCACAGCGGGGAGAAAACCCTAAACGAGCTCCTGAAGGATGACGGGGGCTTCAACCACAACGTCCACAGCCTCAAGATCGTCGACGAGCTGGAGAAGAAATACCCCGGGTTCAACGGCCTGAACCTCACCTACGAGGTGCGGGAGGGGATCGCAAAGCACACCACCGATTACGACAACGTCGGGCCGTCGGAGTTCTCCGACCACAGGTTTCCCTCCCTCGAGGGGCAGGTCGTGGACATCGCCGACGAGATAGCCTACAACAGCCACGACATAGACGACGGGATCGCCTCGGGAATGCTGAACCTCGACGACATCATGGATGTGAGGCTCTGGGGGGAGACCTACACCGAGGCGAAAAACAAGCACCCGGGAGAAGCAAGCAAGGTCCACCGCCTCGTCACCGTGTCGAAGGTCATAGGGAAACAGGTAAGGGACGTCGTCGAGGAGACCGCAAAGAACATCGACAGGTTCAATATCAAGACCGTCGACGACATAAGGGCCGCCCCGCAAAAGATTGCGCTCTTCGGCGAAGAGATGAACGTTCTCAACGAGGAGCTGAAGACCTTTCTCATGGAGAAGCTCTACCGCCACTACCGGGTCGTCAGGATGAGCGGCAAGGCGGAGCGGATATTGAAAGACCTCTTCAAGACCTATCTCAACATCCCCCTCCAGCTCCCCCCTGCCGTGTACGAGGAGTTCATGAGGACGAACGGGGATAAGAGGGTGATCTCCGACTACATCGCCGGGATGACGGACAAATACGCCATCGACGAGCACAACAAGCTCTTCGATCCTTACGAGAGGGTGTGAGGGGGGGTGTAACTTTTTCAGTTAAATAAATAGTTGCTTAATATAATATTGATAGCATCTATTGCAAGATTTCTCTTGATTTTTATTGGCTTTTTGATAAAATTAAAAACTTGGGGATGGGGTCCCCCTTTAATTGCCCATATGCTTGGCTGATGACTCCTATCGCTTTAACTTATTATAGCGGTAGAGTCATAACGACAGCATGGCCGTAACCCGCTATATAGCGGGTTTTTTATTTTACCGCTAAATTAGTCGTAAAATTAAAGATTTGAAGGGGGACTTTGCATGGAACACACCTTTACGATCGCTTCCCTTTGGTTGGGGCTCGCCGTTATTTCCGCTATTGTTGCCTACCACCTGCGCATCTCAATCGCTTTAGTAGAAATCTGTGTTGGTATAGTTGCAGCCGCCGTTGCAGGTTATTTTGGCAAGACAGACGCTCTTGGATCTAATTTGGAATGGTTACGTTTTCTTGCCGCTTCGGGGGCTGTCCTGCTCACATTCTTAGCTGGCGCAGAACTTGAACCGGATGTGCTGCGTAATAAACTGAAAGAAGTAACGGTAATAGGACTCGTTGGTTTTTTTGCGCCGTTTTTCGGGTGTGCTGCGCTCGCGTACTATGTATTGCATTGGAATCTTCAAGCCAGCTTGCTCTGTGGCGTAGCGCTTTCAACGACTTCAATGGCTGTCGTGTATGCGGTGATGTTGGAAACCGGCTTCAATAAGACCGATTTCGGCAAGGGTATTTTAGGCGCTTGTTTCATAAATGATCTAGGAACGGTTATCGCTCTCGGATTGCTCTTCGCTCCTTTTACCTACAAGACTGCTATCTTCATTGGGGTTACAGTATTTATATTAGCAGTATTGCCATTCACCAGTCGTTGGCTCACACGTGTGTACGCCCATCGTACGGCAGCGATTCGTACAAAATGGGTGATTTTTATATTATTCGGGTTGGGTGCCCTGGCTCTCTGGTCAGGCAGCGAGGCGGTGCTCCCAGCGTATATTGTGGGAATGGTTTTGGCGGAGTTTTCAGTCAGTGACATGTACTGGATTCGTCGTCTTCGAACCTTGACGGTAGGGTTTTTCACGCCGTTCTATTTCATTCGTGCCGGCACATTTGTTTCATTGCCCGCTCTTATTTCTGCTCCTCTTGTTTTTCTTATTTTGTTGGGCGGCAAGGTAATATCAAAGATATTTGGACTCTATCCTGTGATAGGCCGATTTCGCCGCAAGCGTGATGAAAGATGGTATTACACTCTCATGATGTCCACCGGTCTGACATTTGGAACGATTTCCGCACTCTATGGTTTCTCTCACAATATTGTCACACAGGAACAATATTCCTTTCTGGTAGCGGTGGTCATTGCGAGCGCAGTGGTTCCGACGCTCATTGCGGGACTGGTCTTTCTACCAAGTCACCTCTTACCTAAAAAGAAGGATGTGCAGATTGAACTTACACAAGAAAATGGTTTAAATGATGAAGGATGACAAATATTTTTTTAACTGTATAACAGCCGAAACCTTCACGTAAGTGCCCTATTCATCTTCTTTTTGATATGGGGTATATACTAGCTATAACTCAATGAAGGTTTAGGCATAGAAACTTGGTTTAAAAGATAACAAATATGTTATACTTTAATACCTGATCGGTCGCTTAGGAGAAATAGTTACCTTTAGAATTCGAGTGCCTATTTCAAGTTTGAAATGGAAAACATCCTCTCAGATGCCGTCCTTGTGGTTCACTTTGCGTGGATCATCTTTATCATCACGGCCCTTCCGATTGCCCTCTGTTTCAGGCTGAAAGGTTTGAGGATATTTCACACGGTTGCCCTCATATTCACCATCATCATGCAGGCGACCGGCACACTCTGCCCCCTGACTATAATCGAGGAGAATCTAAGGAGGAGGAGCTCGGCGACGTTTTCGTACGACGGGTCGTTTATCATCACCTGGCTAAGAAGGCTGATCTACATCGAGGACCTGGGCGTGTCCCTCAAGATAATATATATTCTCACAGCGCTCCTTCTCCTCTTCACGCTTCTGACCTACCTCTTCTGGCCTATACAAAAGAAAAAAAAGGGGACGAACGGAATCTAAAGACACTCGACCGGGCATCTTTTGATTATATAAAATAGAAGACTTTTTTCTTTACGTCTCTGCAATTTCTTGTTATAATTAGAAGTTGGGCGCGTTTAATTTAATTCCCTTTATTACCCAATGTTCTTTGTCGATTCTCCAATTCCTTTTAATCGCGTTCTTCATTTAATAAAAATGTCCAGAGATTTAAGGTGATATAGAATGCCTAAAGTACTAAGGGCCGTAAAGATGGATCAGTGCATAGCCTGCATGGGCTGTATGCTGACGTGCGCCCGGGTCCGCTATCAGAGCTTCTCGGTCGAGCGCAGCGCCATCCGCGTGAGGACGGCGGGCGGCTTTCAGAGCCAGATGATAGCCGATATATGCATGGGGTGCGATCCGCCACCCTGCGCCGAGGTGTGCATGAGCGGCGCCCTGACGCCCAGGGCTGGCGGCGGGGTCAAGTTCAACAGGGACGCCTGCTTCGCCTGCGAGAAATGCGTCGCCGCGTGTCCCGTGGGCGTAATAACGATGGATAACGAACTCCACATCCCTATTATCTGCGTCGAGTGCGGATCGTGCGCCCGCCACTGCCCCTACGAGTGTTTGGAGATGGTCGAGGTGGAGACGAAGGATTACGTAAAGGAAGAGGAGAGAATGGCAAGGGACGTTGAAGAGGAAAAGAATGCTGGGTAGGAACTACATAAAGGTGCTCTACATCGACCTTACGACCAGAAAAATAAAGATCGAGCGTCGTGAAGACCTGATGGAGTATATCGGCGGAAGCGGGGTGGCCATGAAGCTCTTTTCGGAGCTTGTGAAGATCGATCAAGACCCCCTCGATCCCGACCAGCCTATCATTTTCGCCATCGGCCCCATGAACACGATATTTCCGGTGGTGACGAAGACCGCCGCCGTGTTCAGGTCGCCCCTTACGGGAAACCTGGGTGAGAGCCACGCCGGCGGACGCCTCGCCATGGCGATGAGGTTTTCCGGCTACGACGCCGTGGTCATCACCGGGAGGGCGAGCTCCCCGGTTTATATCGCGATCACCGAAGGCTCCGTGGACATAAAGGAGGCCGGATTCATCTGGGGTGAGAGGGTGGAGCGGACCGGAAAGGTCCTGAGGGACAGGGAGACGCATATCGGATCGGGAAAACGGAGCATCATAAGGATCGGCAAGGCGGGAGAGAAGATGATCCGCTTTGCCGGCGTCAACGTGGACACGTACCGCCACTTCGGAAGGCTGGGGCTGGGGGCAGTCTTCGGCTCCAAGAGGCTCAAGGCGATAGTCATAGGCGGAAACCGCTCCTATCCAATCCTGAAGCCGAAGGAGTACAACAAGGTATACAACAAGATACATAAGATAGCCACCGAGTCGGGCGCAATGAAAAAATACCACGAAATCGGAACGCCGATAAACGTCGTCCCCTTGAACGAGGCGGGAGGGCTCCCCACGAAAAACCTCACTCAGACGAAATTCGAGCTCGCAAATGAGATCGACGGTGTATCCTTCGCGGAAGACCTCCTGTTGAGAAAGCTCTCCTGCAGCGGCTGCCCCACGGGATGCATCCACATCGGGCTTCTGAGGATCGAGTACGGCCCCGGCTACAAGACGAAATTTACCGGCGTCGGCTACGACTACGAGCTGATCTTCGCACTGGGGAGCATGATAGGCGTCGGGGACAAGAAGGGAGTTTTGAGGCTTATCGACGCCGTAGAGGAGTACGGGCTGGACGCCATGTCCACCGGGGTTATCCTGGCGTGGATTACCGAGATGTTCAAAAAGGGGCTTTTGACCGAAGACCAGCTCGGTCTCAAGGTGGACTTCGGGGATACCGAGGCCTACCTCGAGATAATAGCGAACATCGTAAAACGCCCTAATACTTTTTACAGGGACGTGGGAATGGGACTCGCCAAACTTGCCGAGAAGTACGGCGGAAAGGATTTCGCGATGGTCCTCGGCAAGCACGAGATGACCGGATACCACACCGGCTACGGCGCGATGATCGGTCAGTCCGTGGGCGCGAGACACTCCCACCTCGACAACGCCGGTTATGCCCTCGACCAGACGATGGACAAATTAGACAAGAGGGAGATGGTAAGAAAGCTGATCGAGGAGGAGATCGACAGGTGTATGTTGACCTCCCTTCACATCTGCCTCTTCGCGAGGAAAATCTACGGCGACAAGGAGCTCGTCTGCGAGGCCCTCGACTCTATAGGGATAAAGGCTACGCCGAAGTCCCTCACGGATATGGGCGAAAAGGTCTGGAGGCTCAAAAACGAGATGAAGAAGAAAATGGGATTCGACTTTAGAGAGCTTAGGTTCCCGAAGCGCTTTTTCGAGACCAAATCGCTGAACGGGATATTGGACACCGATACCGCAAAGGAGATTGTCGACATATATGTCAAGGAAGGGGGGCTCTAATTAAGACCGGTCGTTTCTCTGTGTAATATTTAGCGAAAATCCACTTTATTTCAATGGAATCTCCTTTAACCGCTGAAATCTTCACCTGCCCGTATTTTAAAATCATTTTTTTAACCTTTTGGTCACCAATCCGGTCAAATATGGAAGGTGAACGGCTCCGATGACGCCGCGCCTTTTCTCACAAAAATATTTGACTAAAAAAGTGATTTACGTCACAATCCAGAGAAAAAATTTGTTTATAATCTTTTTGAAAGAGAGATATTCTCAAGGGATTATAGTCTTTGACTGAAAAGCACGGAGGTACGATATGGGATTTATGGACGCGCTGAGGGGGATAAAGAGGCCGGAGCCTGGAACGGCCCCCGTATCGAAGGGCCAGCTTAAGAAAAATATCTTGGGCCTCGGGGGAGAAAAAGTACCCTTTAAGATCACGGAATCGAATGAAACCGACCTACTAGTGGAGCTCAGGGTGGTGGATGCCGAGTGGTACGAGATTTTCGCCAAGGCCGGGCTTGAAAAGACCTATCAGATTTATCTGCTTCTGGACGAGACAAAAAGTGAGGTTCGGGCTCTCGAAAAGATCGGCGAGGTGAGCTGGGAAAAGGGTGTCCCGACCATCAGCTTCTCCAAGTCCTCGTTTCAGGGCAGGACCATAGCCTACAAGGAGTTTGGAACGTCGTACGCCTTCAAGGAGCCGAAGCCGAGCTCCTTCGGCAAGGTCTATGAGTACGATTTTGACGTAAACGACGTTAAAAATCCCCTGATAGATACAATCTCATCCTCCGGCTGGTCCTATGTTCCGGTAACCACGATGCGAAAGGTGAAAAAAAGGTAGCAAAAAACATTACAACATTGATAATTTTTATTTGACATGTTTTTTTTCTTTGTGGTAAAATTTCCTATATTTTGGTTTTTTGCGTCTTTTTTGTAGTTATAGTGGAGATTCAAATAGGAGATCTATTTGAGATCTAATCTGGAATTTGATCTTTTACAATAGGAGGGATTTGTACATGGATAAAGACATGAAAAAAAATCCCGAGAATATCGCGGAGAAGAAGATTGGCAGGCGGGAGGCGATTAAGAGAATCGCCCAAGGAGTCGCGTTCGCCGGGACCTTTGCGGGCGCTTTCATGGCGCCAAGGGCATTTGGCGGACAGGATGATCTTATAGCCTACTACAATTACTTCAGATACTATCGATATTACCGTTATTATAGGTACTCCCGATATTATAGATACTACAACTACTACAACTATTACAGATACAGCAGGTCTTACTACAACTATTACAGATATAGCAGGTCTTACTATAATTACTTCAGGTACAGCAGGTCTTACTATAACTATTACAGATACAGCAGGTCTTACTATAACTATTACAGATACAGCAGGTCTTACTATAATTACTTCAGGTACAGCAGGTCTTACTATAATTACTTCAGATACAGTAGGTATTATTAATCCGAGACTTCTGTAATAGGATTGAAACGAAGAGTTTTTTAAGACCGCTTGAAGTTTTACCTTTGCGGGACCGTTGATAAAGAGTTATCTTGGTTTAATTTTGGATGGAAAAGTTATGTAATGAAAGGCATCATGTAATTTATTGATGCTTCAAGAGATAAGGAGGAGCCAATGGCGGATAAAAAGGACGAGAAAAATATCGAATCGCCCTTAATGGAAAATAAGATCGGCAGGCGCGAAGCCATAAAGAGGATAGCGAAAGGCGTTGCCGTAGCGGGGACATTTGCAGCAACCACGGCCTTCTTTCAGGACGAATGTGTGCCCCCTGCAGCCTATTACAACTACTCGAGGTCCTACAGAAGGTACTACAACTACTATAACTACTCAAGGTACAACAGGTCTTACTATAATTACTTCAGGTACAGCAGGTCTTACTATAATTACGTAAGATACAGCAGGTCTTACTACAATTATTCAAGATACAGCAGGTCTTACTACAATTACTTCAGATACTTAAGGTACTACCACTTCATATTTGACGTATAGATTCTGTTGGCCACCTGTGAATTTTGAATAATTTTGAGCACTCGATTCCCTGAACAAGACGATAAAGAAAACCGACAAGTTGGCAGCCGGCGATTTTTTAAGTATTTTTTACACACCATAGCGGTTAGTTCCGCTTTTAATCTAAAGAACAATAGAGAAAAAGTATACCTTTTTATGTATACTTTTATCGAAAGAAGAGCTTCAATCACCTCAATTACTATTTCAAGGAACGCTTGGAGATACTGAAGCTTTCGTACTTATAATTATCATATTGACGGAAATAAGGATAACGGCTCATGGCAAACGTCCTTCTGACATCCAAGTGCGTGCGCTCCTGTCCATACTGCTTTGCAAAAAAGGAGATGGACGAAAAGAGCATCGAAGATATCATGTCCTGGGAAAACCTCCTTTATCTCACCGATTTTTTCAAGCTCTCCGATGAGAACTTCGTGTCCCTTTTGGGGGGCGAGCCGACACTTCACCCGCAGTTTACCGACATAGTCCTATACCTCATCGAGCGGGACATGAAGGTCAACGTCTTCACGAGCGGCATCATGTCGGACAAAAGGCTCGATGAGATGAAAAAATACCTGACGAATATTCCACCCGAACAGCTCAGCTTTGTATGCAACCTCAACAACCCGAAGCAGACCCCGACGCCGAAAGAGGAGATCGAGAAGGTACATAAATTCCTCTCGGTTATGGGTCCATGGACCGAGCCGGGATTCAACATATACAGGACCGACTTCGAGATAGACTTCATCTTCGACCTTCTGATTCGCTTCGGGATGCACCACGGCCTCCGCCTTGGGATCGCGTCCCCTGTCCCGGGCTACGATAATATTTTTATCCGCCCTGACGAGATCAAAGGGGTTATAGACAGGCTCTACTCATACAGGGAGCTCTTCGACAGATTCCAGCTCGGCCCCGGGTTGGACTGTGGATTTCCCCTCTGCAGCTTCAACGACGAGCAGCTCGGGTGGATCTTCCGCACAACCGGCCAGATCGACTTTGGCTGCGGGCCGGCGCTGGACGTTACGCCCGACCTCGAGATTTACAGCTGCTTTCCCATGTCCGGCTATCACAGGAGGTCGATCTTTGAATTCGACAATATGGGCCAAATAAGCGAGTATTTCGGCAACCTGCACCAGCAGATCAGAAACGAGGTTGCGGGAATCTACGATGAATGTCAGGACTGCGTTTACCTAAAGACCATGAGATGCTCCGGCGGAGGTGTCTGCCAGATTCTCAACCACTTTGTAAAGGAGGCGCCGGTCAGGTTTCAGGAGATAGAAGATGGACTTTCAAAATATAGTCTTACCGTATGAGCCGTCTCTCATCGAGGCGTTGGAGGGAAGAGACGCCGAGTTGATCGTCCATGTGAATGACATCTCGGAGATTGTCCCGGCGGCCGACGACGTTTTATCCTCGAGGAACAGGCTTCGCTCCATAGTCGTTGGAACAGACAAGACCCTCGACCTCTTAGATTTCAGCGGAGGATGGGAGACGATTCCCGTAATCCTCTACTCCCCCGGCCCCGGGAGCTTTAAGGACCTTCAGCAGAAATTCGATCTGATTCACAAGCTCAACCTGCGCCCTTTGTTCCCGGCGGACAATAAAGAGGGAGTCGTCGGACTCCAAACCCTCTCATCCACGGGGTTTCAGTGCGGGGTCGACTTCGGCTTCGAGTCGCCGAACTGGGAGGCCCTGACGGATCTCATGACATATGCAATACTGATGACCACGTCCCACGCCAACGTGGAGCCTTTTTCTTATTTGATCGAAAATTACAACCCCCACGAATTCAACGACTGGAGCTCGGTCTACTTCGACGACCCGAAGGACTTCCTTCATCTCGACTCTCAGGGGAGGGCGGCCCTTACCTACTCCGATCTGGCATCAAAAAACTTCATCGCCGAAAATATTTCCGAGGTCGACTCAATGGAGGTGTGCCTTCAGCTGGAGGAGAAGAAGCGGGCGTGGAGGCGTTATTTCCTCGAGAACCTCCCCTGCTCCACGTGCGAGGGGTGGAGGGTGTGTCTGGGGAAGTTCGAGAGGCTGATCGACAAGTCGGGCCTTTGTTCGGCCGCGCCCTTTTTCAAAGAAATGCTCGATATATTGGATCAAAAATACTTTGAGATAGACAACAGGGACAGCCAACCGCAACAACAGGAGATGAATTAATGCCTACCGTAATCTTAAAAGTCACTGAGGCCTGCAACTCCAACTGCGCATATTGCGACGTAATCAGGAAGGGGAGCAAGGTTAAGACCGTGTCGGAAGAGATTCTGGAGCAGTTTTTTAAGAGGGTAAATGAATTTCTTCTGGAGCGCCCCGACGAGGAGATGGAGGTGATCTGGCACGGCGGCGAGCCGATGATGCTCGGCCCCGAATATTACTATCGGGCCCTTGATATCCAGAATAAGCACTGCCAGGAGACCGCCCCCAGAATAGATCACGCCATGCAGAGCAACATGACGCTGTTCGACAACAGCTTTACGGAGATCTTCGGCCTCCTTGGCATAGACAGCATAGGCACCAGTTACGACCCGACACCGTGCGTTCGCGGCCCCGGAAAAGAGATGGACTCGTCAACATACAACAGGAAATTCCTGGAGGGGGTGAAAAAGCTCGAGGAGGAGGGTCTCAGTTGGGGCATCATCCACGTCATCACCAAACACTCTTTGAAGGATCCCCTCGGGATATTCAACTTCCTGGCGAATATGACCCGGGACGGATCGATGATGCTGAATCCGGTCCTCTTCTACAAGGACGAGCCGAGGTCCCGGGAGCTGGGGATCACGCCCAAGCAGTACGCCGAATTCCTCGGAGAGATATTCCCGACATGGTGGAAGAACCGCAAGCGACACCCTTCCAGCGATCCATTCAGGAGCTTTGTCGATCACCTCACAAACAGCAATCCCTCTCTCCTCTGCAACGAGTCGGGGGTGTGTGCGGAGACCCACTTCGGGATGACCCCGGACGGCATGATGTACCAGTGTGGATGTGCATCGGACTGGGGACTGATGTGTTACGGATCGATATTCGACCGCTCCTTTACGGAAATATTGAAAGACCCGATAAAGGAGATGCTTCGGGAGAGAACCAAGGCGTTGAAGGAGGGACCTTGTGAGGGCTGCCGCTTCTGGGATATATGCCACGGAGGATGCGCCCTGGACGCCTGGGCGGTCACGAGGAACTTCATGGACAAGTCCCCCTGGTGCGTATACAGGAAAACATTTCTCCAAAAATATTTCGAGCCTACAACCGGAATCGAGTATATCCCGAACTCCATGACACAAGAAGAGTTAGATAATTATAAAAAGGAGCCCGAAGCTTTATACCCGCCTGTTTCCAGGGGAAAGTGGCATCCCCCCGTGAACCTCAAAAAGACGAAAGAGCCGGTATGGATCAACCTCGTCGGAAACGCCGGGGACGCCCTCATGGTGTCCGGCATCCTTAAGCAGCTGGTCGACAGGGATCCGTCAAGGAGGTTCAACCTCGTCATGAGGACCTCCTACGATTACATCTTCAGGGATCATCCGGCCATAGAAAATATCGGCCACCCGCCCGCCGATGCGGCCATATTGAACACCGCATATTGGGATCATCGGGACTTCGGAAAACCGGGGAAAAAGGCATACCATATACTGGCGAAGATGTTCAAGCTTAAAGCCCCGGTGGAAGAGCTCCTGTTCGTGCCCGGCCTCCCGGAGGAAGACCCGCTGCTTACCGAGTGGATACCCTTTAAGGAAAAGAACATCCTGATCTCGCCCTCTGTCGTGTCGCCGCACATGGAGCTTGACCCAAAGAAGTGGGAAGAGCTCGTAGAGAGGCTCAACGACGAGGGATTTCAGGTTGTTCAGATCGGAAACGCCAATTCGATCTACATCCGGGGGGCGTTGAGCCTTCTGGGCCTGACTACGCCCATGCAGGAGCTGGCGCTTCTGAAAAGGTTCGACCTTGTCATCACCGCGGATAATCCCCACGCATACCTGGCACATCTGGCCGGCGTCCCCGCCGTGGTCTTGTGGGGGCCGACCAACCACCTCCAGTTCGGATTCGACGGCCAGGGACACCTGCAGACAAGGCCGACTTGCGATTACCCGGACGGCTGTATCAGTCCCGATAATGCCGTCTCCTTCGAGAGCGAGTGCCCAATGGGCCCCGACCACTGCATGAACCAGCTCGACGTAGAGACGATCTTGAGCGCCGTGAGCGATATGCTCAACGGCAGGGAGGCAAAGGGGGACGAGGGCGTCGTCCACACCTCGCCGTAAATGCGTGGTTGGAGTCGGCCGTAAAGATGTGGGGGGGGTGCCGAAAAAATATGGGGGGGGTACAGCTGGATTGTACTATTTGAGTCCCTCCTGCTTTAACGCTGCGGTTTTATCGCGATGTTGGGTGGTTTAGTTGGCACACCGGGCGGATCATTTAAACCGAAGGCACGGGGACTCCCAGTAACTTTGAAAACGGCGGGGATATTCCAGAAAGGGCTTTCTGACCGCCGGTTTTTTCTATTAACTAATTGATCCAAAGCCGATAAAAACCGTTATTTTTGTCAAAACCGATTCTTTAAGGAACCTCGCCGTCCAATGCACCCCGACCTCCTCACGATCAAAGGCTTCACGATACATTCCTATAACTTCTTTGTCGCCCTGGGGCTTCTCACGGGATCGCTCTTTTTCTTTTACGAGGTCAAGAGGTCGGGACAGGACGTCTGGACGGGGATCGATCTCTACCTGTGGGCGGTTGTCGGCACTTTCATAGGAGGTAAGCTCCTCTACATTCTGATCGATTTCAGAAATATCCCCCGCTACTTTTCATCGCCGGGGACTATTCTAAACACCGGCTCTACGATGCTGGGGGCGCTTCTGGGGGCGCTCTCCGCCGTCGTTATCTACTTCAGGGTCAAGCGGCTCGACCCCTGGCTCTGGTCGGACCTATACGCCCCCTCCATCCCCCTTGCCCAGGCCGTCGCGAGGATAGGGTGCCTCATGGCGGGGTGCTGCTACGGCATACCCACCGAACTCCCGATAGGGATAGTCTTTACCGAATCCCGTATCGCGCCCTTAAACGCCCCGCTCCACCCCACGCAGATCTATCATATGGCCTTCAACCTTTTCATCTTTCTCTTTCTCCTCTTGAGGAGAAAAAGGGTCGCCTTCAGGGGCGAGCTGATCTTATCCTACGTCTTCCTCTACGTCACCGCCAGGAGTCTGGCGGGTCTCTTTCGCGCCCACCCGCCGACTGGGGGGCCTTTCGGGGCGACCCCGACCTCCCTTGTCATCTTTGCGGTGGTGACAATCTTTGCGGCCGTCTTCTACTATCGGATTCGCAACGGAACCGGATCGGAATCCAAAAAAATATGATTGGCCGATGAGCCGTTCATGCAGCGGGCTGTTTGGATTTCTATCGTTGTAGGTTTGTGTCGTCAATATTTGTGGGGAACGGCCGGGTGGGGTCTATCTCGACCCCCGTATCGGTACTGTCGTTGTAGACGTGGAGGGGTATCCACCTGTCCGCCTCGGTTATCTCCCAGATGTCCAGGTGCTCGTCGTCGTCGATATTCGTCCAGGCCCTGGCGAGAAAGCTTCTGCAGTCGGATTTAAGAATCTTCCACGTGTAATCCTGTCTCTTGGAGTCCGGCACAAAGCCGATCACGTCCGGATCACTATCGAAGCAGCCGTGCCTGGAAAAATAGGAGAGCTCCGACTGGTATATCTTCTCCAGGAGTCTCTGCGCCTCGGCCTGCTTCTTCTTGAAGCTGAAAGTGTGAAATATCGGAACGGCAAGCCCGAAAAAACCCGCAACTATCAAGGCCACAAGGCTTACGGAGACCAAAAGGGGGACGACAATACCCCTGAATTCAGTCCTGTTAACCATGGATAAAATAATAGTCTCGGAAACGGGAGGTTGTCAACAAAAACATTGACTAAATCCCTCAAAACCGATAATCTATAGTAAGCAAAACTCTTTTGGAGGAGTTTCATGAAAAGAGGTTTAGTAGCTTTTGTTTCCGTATTTTTTCTCGCCGCTGTTATCATTTCGACCTTCGGTTGCGCCCCTGACGCGGGGAAAATGTATAAGGAAAAGAGGACCGAGGTGGAAAACAAAGAGCTTAGAGAGAGGGTGACACAGCTGGAAAAAGAGGTGGCTTCTCTAAAGAAGGAGTTGAGGAACTGCCTTGAAAGCAGAATCGAGTCGCTGGGACCCGAAACCGAGTAGTCCTCAGGGCCTTCTTTTCAGAGGGGGGTTGGGGCAAGGGGTTGGTCGATTTACGGAAATGGGCGTCTTTGTGAGGGGGGGGGGAGGATGGGGGTTTGTCTTTTCGTGACGAAGTCGGTGGCTTCTTTGCCGGCTCAGAGCGAACACGGGACGATCCCCATTTTAATTTTAATGGCTTCTTCCCCTCTAATTTCTTTCAACTGTCAAAAAGGGAGGGACTTTTACGGCAAATCCAATATCTATCGGCCCCGCCGTTGAAACCGTTCTCCCCGATCGACATGATATTGAACGAAGCCTTTAATAGGTAATAAAGCCTCGAATAGTCTCACGGGTATTGCCGACAATCAAGGGGTGATTCATTAACGGAAGAGCTCGACGGGTATCGAGATGGAACCTCCGTCAGACGACTTCATCGTGACGACAAGAGAGAGGAAGACCAGCGTCCTGAAAAAGGGAACCTTCGGCTGCCTCAAGGGGATAGCCTCGATAAACATCACTATGGGCTGCCTTTTGGGGTGCGTCTACTGCTACGCCCGGGGGTACCCGGGGGCGCCGGGCAGTCGAAGGGCCGTCCTCTTTGACAACCTCCCCGAAAAGCTGGAATCAGAGCTTTCGAGGAAGCGGGAGAGGGTTCCGAACGTCCTCTTCAACACCGCGTCCGACTCCTTTCAGCCCCACCCGGATATCTTGAGGATATCGGTCAAGGCGATGGAGATACTACTCTCAAGCTCAATACCGATCTCCTTTCTCACGAAGGGGGTGATCCCAAGGCGCTTTTTCGATATGGTCTCCGGCGGCGGCCACTCCGATCTGGTCACCGCCCGAATCGGTGTCGTCTCCCTCTCGGAAGATTACAGGAACAGGTTCGAGCCGCACGCCGCCACGCCGGCCGAGAGGCTCAAAAACATCGAGGGGCTTATGGAGATCGGCGTAAAGACGGAGGTTCGGATCGACCCGGTGATCCCGTTCGTGACCGACTCCAATGAGGATTTCGACACGCTCTTTCGCGAGCTCGCCGAAAGGGGAATAAAGAGGGTCGCGATAAGCTACCTCCACCTCCGTCCCGCGATAGAGGAGCAGTTCAGGCGGGAGCTCGACCGTTTCAACATGAGGCTCATAGAGGGGATCTTCACGGGATCGGGCTGGGAGAGTGTGGGATCATCAACCAGGAGCAAGCTTGTTTCGAAGGGGGTTAGGGAGAAAGGCTATGACAGGGCGAGGGAGGCGGCGGACAAGCACGGAATAAGGCTCTCCGTCTGCTCCTGCAAAAACCCGGACATGCCGGGCGAGATATGCACCGCCGACCTGATCCGGCCGCAATTCACCGCCGATGAGGGAAAGAGCCAGCTCTCCCTCCCGTTTTCTTGAGAAAATCCCCCATCAACCGAAGAAAAGTTCGGGGGAGATTACTTTTCCCCCTTCTCCCCCTTCCCCTTCAGGTCGAGACCAAGGGTTCCGCCCGGATTCATGATGTTCTTTGGATCGAGGTAGTCCTTTATCGCCTTTATCATCCCGAAGGAAACCTCCCCTATATGCTCCCTGTACCACGGCGCAAACATCTTTCCGATGCCGTGGTGGTGGGAGAGGCTCCCTCCCGCCTTCAGGATGGCGTTTACGATGTCCGCCTGAAATTTGGTGTAGTCCTCGATCTCCTTTCCCTTCGCCATGGGAGACAGGAAAATGAAGTATAGATTTGCCCCGTTTTGGTAGCAGTGGGAAGCGTGAACCATGCAGATAGTCTTCGGCCTCGCCTTGACCACCTTCCTTACATTCTCCCACACGTGCCTGATATTGCTCCAGGTGCACGCGGTTTCAAGGGTGTCTGACATGATCCCAATGTCGAGGAGGTCTTCCCTCATGTAGGGGTCGTTGTAGCGGCGCTTCCAGTACCCCTTGACCCCCATTGATCCCAGGCCGAGGCCGCCGTGTCTTTTCGATATCTTCCTGATCTTCTTCTTGATGAGCTTGCCGTGGTCCTTGTCCCCCTCGGACGACCCCAGGAGGATTACGCGTCTTCCCGGCTTGTAGCCCAGAAGCTGCAATATCTTATCGGGAAGGCTCCCCTCAAATCCCTGGAGCATCATGGCGATGTCGGTCTCCTCCGGGTCGGAGATTCTCAACATCGACGGAAAGCCGAACCCGCCCTGCATGATCTCCCGCATGGCGGCGAGCCCCTCGTCCCAGTCCCTGAAGAACCAGGTGAACATCTGCCGGTCTTCGGGATTGAAGGGAAATATCTTCAGGGTCGCCTCCGTCATGACCCCGAAGGCCCCCTCGCTTCCCATCATTATCTCGTCGATGTCCGGGCCGATGGAGGCGGCAGGAAAATCCTTTGTCACGATCATCCCCTTCGGGGTTACCACCCTCATGGAGACCGTGATGTCCTCGATCTTCCCGTATCCGGTCGACTGGCCGCCCGCCCCTCTGGTCATGACCCAGCCGCCCACGCAGGAGTACTCGAACGACTGGGGGAAGTGCCCGCAGGTAAACCCGCCCTTTATCCTGCCGCTCCTGTAGCTGTTCAGGTACTCTTCATATGCCGGGCCGAACATTCCTGGCTGGACGCGGCAGGTAAAGCTCAACTCGTCGACCTCAAGGACCTTGTTCATGTGCCTCGTGAAGTCGAGGCTTATCCCCCCCTTGACCGGCACCGTGCCATAGGTCACGGAAGACTTCCCGGCGAAGGGCGTTATCGGGATCTTTTTCTCGGAGCAGAGCTTGACGAGCTTAACGATATCTTCCTCACCCCTGGGGTAGACAACGACGTCCGGGGGATACTGTATATCCCCCTTTCTTAAGCTGATGACGTCCCTGTAGGCGGCGCTGACGGCGTGGCGGGCCCTTGCGTAGTCTTCGACATCGACGTTTTCTTTCCCCACGATTCCGGCGATCTTCTTGATTTCGTCGTCCTTTATTTTCGGCTTTTTCAAGGGTTTAATGTCTTCCAGCCCCGGGAGATGGTGAGTCTCAAAATCTTTGTGCGTAAAACCAAAGTTCTTCCTGATATAGTCAGTCAGGTTTTCGCTGGGGTGATGAAATCCGTCCACAGCGCCCCACTTCGCAATGGAGCGGTACGATTTGTTCGAGAATTTTTCAATCCACACTTAGGGCCTCCTTTGTAAAAAGTATTCTATTCAAATCAAGCCTTATTTGACATGATGATGTCGGCGACCTCGGCAAATCCCTCCCCGCCGGGGCTGTCTGCAATATATGCCGGGGGATTTTTTATGTCATCGAGAAAATCGGTGATGTTGGAAACGCCCACGCTGTTGGGGAAATATCTGAACATCGGCTCGTCATTGGGGGAGTCGCCTATGAAGATGAAGCGATCCTTGTTTTGGTCGAGGTTAATACCCAAGACCTCTTGAGAGAAGATCTTAGTCATGTTGAGCTTGTCGTAGTTGCCGAACCAGCCGTTTACGTGAATAGAGCTTACCTTGTAGGTAACGCCGTTGGCCTTGAAGATCGCGCAAATCTTGTCTATTTCCTTCTTCGAGAGCTTGGGTACATCCTCCGTAAAGTCGATCGCTACATCGAAGAGGCGAAAGGATTGGTCGGAGGCGTAGGCCGTTCCAGGGACTTGCTCAAGTATTTCGTCCCCTATCGATTTGAGCCTCTCCCTCTTCTCCTCGATCTCGACGGGGTCTATGAAAAACCTCCTGACGAGTTTTCCTTTTTTCTCATCGAGGTGGAAGTAGAGCGCCCCGTTTTCCCCCACAACACCCGATACCGGCCACATCCTGGCGATGTGATCGCACCAGCCGGCCGGCCTCCCGGTGATGGGGACGGTCTTGTAGCCCGCCCGATTAAGCGCCCAAAGGGCGTTAAACGACGCGGCGGGTATCTTACCTTTAAGCGTAAACGTATCGTCTATGTCAAAAAATATCCCTGACAATCGATTAATGATATTCGGTGAAAGCTTGCTGACAGGTTTCATGATGAAAATTCGGGGACTGCACCCCGATCCTCATTTAATTTACACAATATCCTATAACGCAACGGCCGGGACAGCGCTGGATGTTCATATCTCAACTCAAACCAAAAGGAGACCAATTGCGGCGACTCCGAGAACAACGACCATAAGCGCCAAAATCCCCAGCACAAGAAGCTGCGCCATCCCGTGGAATAGCCATGCCAAAAAGGCCTTGCCCCACGTGGTGTTGAAAATAATTTTTAGGACGAAAAGGGTGATGATGACCCCGATGATCCAGCCCGCAATCGAGCCAAAGCCGAATACAGCGGCGCCGATGCCGGTCAGGGCCCAGACGAGGAAGCTCGACACGAGGGCCGCCCAGAACGACCTTAAAAACGTGGCCCCGCTGATCCCAGCAAGCTTGGCGCCTATCCATACGAAAATTGCCGAGACGGCCGTTGCGACTGCAATGCACCCGGCGACAAAAAGAAACAGTGCAAATCCGACGATCTCCATGTTTGCTCCTTACATTAGAAAAGAATATATTAAATGTCTGTTCTAATTACAAAGCAAAGGTTAGTTATACATTGGCAATATTACCATTCCGGTGTTTACGCAGTATTTAATATAGACTATTCTCTGCTATAAAACTACAAAAAATTGAAGAAAATATTGTATTTGCGATTAAAGCGATTTTGGGAGATGTTTTTAGGGCAACAAATTTTTTTTGAAATGTAGACGGCGGATTGAAGTGGACCCAATATGGTAGACAGTGAAACGGGGGTTTTAAGGTGGATCATGCGGCCTGTTTCCCCCGTTGGTTTTTAAAATAT
>JAFGIX010000072.1 GCA_016929395.1 Candidatus Zymogenus saltonus | reverse complement strand
ATTTTCTTGTCTAATAATATAACTATAAGTTTTTACTTTAATGCAGAACTGATAAGATTGATAAAAAATTTAAACTGACCCACTACCGAATTTTCTACTCGTTCGAATCGAATGGAGGTTATCGGTAGGTGGGATGAGTTCTTGATCGGCTCCGTCGGAAGTCCCCGGCTCTCTTTAAAATCAGCCATGCCCCCTTGGCAATTAGCCCGGCCCCCATAAAATTGGCCCAACCCCCTTTTAAAATTGGCCCTACCCCTACTTCGGGGCGGCCTTGACGAACAGCATCCTCAGCTCGAAGAGGATATTCTCCATATATTTATCTTCGTCGGCCGAGAGGTTCCCCTTTGTCTTTTCCTTTAGGAGGGAAATCAGGTCTATCATCTGCTTCGCCAGCGGAACGATCTTTTTGTGCTCGTTGTCGGCGGGATCCGGGATCTCCCCCAGGTATATGAGGGCCGATGTTGACAGGGACATGATAAATGACATGAAATCTATGGGGGGAAGCTCCTCGTCTCCCCTTGCCGTCTTCTCATCGGGAGAAGAACTCCCCGCTTTTTTTTCCGGTTCCCCCTCATGCTTTGCTGTATCTTGGGCGTCGGGGGCGCCTTCCGGCTCCTCTTCCTTTCCGATCTTTCTCTTGTCCCTTACGGTAAAACCGGCTTCCGATTCTTCGCCGTTTCTCCTCTCTTTTTCCTCTTTCTTGTTACTTACCATGATTTCCCGGCGTCCTTCTATTTAAATGAATTAATGGAAAGCCGAGCTTGACTATCTACCAGCCGAGCCCAGCCCTCGGGTCGTACGGGTTTTCGCCCGCGAAGTCCTTGAGCAAGCGCTTGCCGCCGTCCGACATCGACTTCGGGATAACGATCTTGATCACGGCGTACATATCTCCCCTGCCGGAGCCCTTGAGGTGGGGCGCCCCCTTCCCCTTGAGCCTCAACTTTTGGCCGCCCTGCGTGCCCTGGGGTATGGTGAGCCTCGTTGGGCCGTCCACCGTGGGGATCGTGACCTGAGCTCCCAGCGCCGCCTCCGTTATGGTTACGGGGACGTCCACGTATATGTCGTCTCCCTCCCTCCTGAAGTATGAATGCGAATTTATCTTCGTGATGATGAACAGGTCGCCCGGGGGGCCGTCGTTTGCCCCTGGATGGCCCTTTCCCTTCAGCCTTACCTTCGAACCGGTGTTTACCCCTGGGGGGATCGTCACGTTCAGGTGCTCGTTTCCCTTTCCGGTATTTATCGAGATCGTTGCGGTCGTCCCCTTTACAGAGTGCATGAAATCTATATTCATTGTGTAGTGGATGTCTTCACCCTTTCGAGGTCTCCTGGTGTATGTGCGCCGTCTTTCGCCGCTGCCGAAAAGCTCCGAGAAGATGTCGGAAAAGGAGCCGAATCCGTCTCCATCCGTGAAGATGTTGAAATCAAATCCCCTGAAATCTTCACCTGTCCCGCCGTATCTGGTCCATTTTCCGAATCCGCCCTGGCCCGCCCCCGGGCCGCCGCCCATACCGCCGTTGAATCCGGCGTGGCCGAACTGATCGTACATCTTTCTCTTCTCGACGTTCGTAAGGACCTCGTGGGCTTCGCTGACCTCCTTGAACTTTTCCTCGGCGGTGGGATCTCCCGGGTTCAGGTCAGGGTGGTACTTCCTTGCAAGTTTCCGGTAGGCCTTTTTGATTTCGTCGGTTGATGCGCCGCGGCCCAGTCCCAGCACCTCATAATAATCCCTCTTGGACATCTCTTCTCTTAGTCTACCCCCTTACTTCTGTATTGAGGAGAATTTATAACCCTTTTTTATTCTTAATACTATTCCCCTTGTATCTCGATCTGTTTCGGCTTCGCCCCTTCGATCTTTGGAATGGTAATCTCCAAGATGCCCTCTTTAAAGCTTGCGCTTACCTTGTCCTTGTCTACGGTGTCGGGAAGTGTAAAGGAGCGGGAAAATGTGCCGTAGGAGCGCTCGATGCGGTGATAGTTCTCCTCTTTGATATCTTTTTGGAACTTCCGCTCGCCCTTTAAAATAAGGTTGTTCTCATTGATCTCGATGATGATGTCGTCCTTTGTCATTCCCGGAAGCTCCGCTTTTAATATTACGCTTGTGTCGGTCTCGTAGATATCTACGACGGGCGACCATACCCCCGTAGTCAAGGCTTCTTCGAAGACTTTATTCCTCGTCATACTCTCCTCGAAGAGACGGTTCATCCTGTCCTGCAGGGAGAGTAGGTCTCGAAATGGATCCCATCTGATCAGAGCCATAGGTTACACCTCCTCTATTAAATCAGAATATTTTTCGCACTATTATATCACTTCTATGATATTAAAGTAAACATTTAAATAGTAAAGTCAAGGATTCGTTGATTATTGGAAAACATTAATTTTCCATGTAAACATTTTAAAAATCGAATTCCCTTGACATTAAACGGTGACACGTTTTAATATACAACAATGGAAAAAATCAAACAGATTTGAGGGGTAAAAATGAAGAGATCCTCTAAAAGATCACTTTTTATCATAATCCTTTTCGTTCTGATCTCCTTAGGGCTTCAATTTGGATGTTCCAAGGGATGCAGAAATCCCAAAGATTGTCAAGGGGCAATCTTCAACGCCCTCTCCGAGGGCGATAAGGATAAGTTCTTCGAGTACGTCCTCGATCCCCCAGAAAATCAGGAGGACAGGGACCTCGTCTTCGAGTGGCATAAAAGCCGCTTCGAGCCTTATATCGGCGGAGAGATTGTAAGAGAAGACGAAGTGGAGGGGAAGATTATCTTGAGTGTCTCCTGCTCATCCGATTATGCGGATGAACACGGGACGGAGGCTGCCGCCCCCCTCCTTTTGGCCTTTGAGGACAAGGATGGATGGAAGCTCGACCTGAAGTACACCGAGCGAATAAATGATATAAACAGCCTCTTTAAGGGACTCTTTTAGGATCCTGCCTCTGTAAGATTTCTATCTCCGGGCAAATTTCGTCTCTTGATGAGGGGATAGGTGGGGAACTTCCTTTTTTAATTCTACCGGGAGGCTTGAGGGGTTTCGGTCCATTGCCGGGAGTTGCCCTGCCGGATAGATGTTTTAATATCCAGCGCTCCATGTTGCTGGCATCTTCGGCCCACCCTGCGGATTTGGGGATTAAATATAGTTCGCGGTTCACTCCATTCCTTTAGGGCCGTTCAGTTGCGTGGTGAAATAAAACTTTGCCCCCCATTATCAATAAATATCTTAATAAAAATCGGTCGGCAAAACAAAAGGGTAAAGTGGGAATAATAACATGGGCGGGAGGGATAGCGGCCGATTCAAGAACCGGCCCGTCCGGTCGAGATTCCACGCTTATTCAATTAACGGCCCGCGTTTTTAAGGGATGGAGGTTCCTGTCAAGCTGATGGAGCCGATGTTTGTCCGAGCCACAGGCAATCCGTCACCGCCCCCGTAGTAAACAGCCCGAGTTTTTTGTAATGAAGGTTCCAGTTAAGCTGATTGAGCCGATGATTATCCAAGCCCCGGATCAATCCGCCACCGCCCCACGGCCGTCCTCGTCGTCCTCGTCCCCCTCGGCTTTGACCTTCTTTTCGGACTCCCGCTTGAATATCTCGTCCAGAAGCTCGCCGGTGTAGGTCCCCTCCATTTTTGCGAGCTCCTCCGGGGTCCCCTCCGCCACTATCTCGCCCCCGCGGTCGCCCCCCTCGGGGCCGAGGTCGATTATGTAGTCCGCACTCTTGATCATGTCCGGATTGTGCTCTATGACTATGATGGTGTTCCCCTCGTCCCTCAGGCGAAAGAGGACCTTGAGGAGGTTTTTGATGTCGGCAAAGTGGAGCCCCGTGGTCGGCTCGTCGAGGATATAGAGGGTCTTTCCCGTGCTCCTCTTGCTCAGCTCCTTGGAGAGCTTGATTCTCTGGGCCTCCCCGCCGGACAGGGTCGTTGCGGGCTGTCCCAGCCTGATGTATCCCAATCCGACGCTGGAGAGGGTGGAGAGCTTCGACATAATTTGAGGGTGGTTTACGAAGAACTCCATCGACTGATTGACGGTCATGTTCAGGACGTCGGAGATGTTCTTCCCCTTGTAGGATATCTCCAGGGTCTCCCTGTTGTACCGTTTGCCGCCGCAGACCTCGCACGTGACATAGACATCGGGGAGGAAATGCATCTCAATCTTGATGATCCCGTCTCCCTGGCATGTCTCGCACCTTCCGCCTTTCACGTTAAAGCTGTATCTGCCCGGCTTGTAGCCGCGCATCCTCGATTCGGGGAGCTGGGCGAAGAGGTCCCTTATGTGCGTGAAGAGGCCGGTGTACGTGGCCGGGTTGGAGCGGGGGGTCCTCCCGATGGGGGACTGATCTATGTCGATTACCTTGTCTATCTTTTCCGATCCCTCGATCCTGTCGTGTTTCCCGGCTTGTTCCTTGGATCTGTAGAGCGTTTGGCTCAGGGCCTTAAAGAGGGTGTCGATCACGAGGGACGACTTCCCGGAGCCGGAGACCCCTGTAACACAGGTAAAAACGCCCAGGGGGAACTTGACGTCTATTGACTTCAGGTTGTTTTCCCTGGCACCGACGAGATGGAGGTAATCCCTCGCGCCCTTCCTCTCCTCCGGGATCGGGATCGTCAGCCTGCCGGAGAGGTATTTGCCGGTTATCGACTTTTCATCCAGGAGTATCTCTTCCGGAGTGCCGTTAAAGACTATCTCCCCCCCGGAGATCCCGGCCCCGGGGCCCATGTCGATGATGAAATCGGCGGAGCGTATGGTCTCCTCATCGTGCTCCACGACCAGCACGCTGTTTCCGAGGTCTCTCAGGTTGGTGAGGGTGTTGAGGAGTTTTCTGTTGTCCTTCTGGTGGAGGCCTATGCTCGGCTCGTCGAGGATATAGAGGACCCCCACGAGCCCGGAGCCTATCTGGGTGGCGAGCCTGATGCGCTGGCCCTCGCCGCCGGAGAGGGTGGCCGCCGTTCTTGCCAGGGTCAAATAGTCGAGCCCCACGTTTGTCAGAAATCCCAGCCTCTCGACTATCTCCTTTATGACCCTGCCCGCTATCAGCTCCTCCTGGGGGGAGAACTTTAACTCCCTCACTAATTCGAGGAGCTCCCTTATGGACATGCCCGTGTATTCGGATATGTTCTTCCCGTCGATCTTTATGTTCAGGCTCTCTACTCTCAGCCTCGCCCCGTTGCAGGCGGCACACGAGCGGACGTTCATGAAGCGGGCTATCTCTTCTCTGATCATCTCGGAGTCGGTGTCGTGGTAGCGGCGGTTGAGGTTCTCGATTATCCCCTCGAAGGGCCTGGGGTAAAAAAACTTCCTCCCGTCGCGCTCGAAGTAGAAGTCGATATTCTCATTGCCGGAGCCGTAGAGGATGACGTTCTTGACCTTGTTGGAAAGCTCCTCGAAGGGGGTGTATATATCGAAGCTGTAGTGTTTTGCCAGGGCGTCCAGCATCTGGAAGTGGTAGACGGAGTTCTTCTTCTCCCAGGGGACTACGGCCCCCTCCCTCACCGAGAGGGACTTGTTCGGGACGATGAGGTCCGGGTCGAGGTACATGGTAGTGCCCAGCCCGCCGCACTCCGGGCACGCCCCGTGGGGATTGTTGAAGGAAAAGAGCCTCGGGGTCAGCTCCGGATAGCTGATGCCGCACTTGTTGCAGGCGAACTTCTCTGAAAAGGGGATATCCTCCGAATCCTCCGGGGCGATGGTCACGAATCCGTCGGAGAGCTTCAGGGCCGTCTCGATGGAGTCGGTGAGGCGCGATTTTACCCCCTCCTTTATAATCAGTCTGTCCACGACGACATCGATGTCGTGCTTCTTGTTCTTGTCGAGCTCGATCTTCTCATCGAGGGAGTAGAGGCTTCCGTCGATGCGAACCCTGAGGTAACCGGACCTCCTCAGGCCGTCCAGCTCCTTCTTGTATTCCCCCTTCCTCCCCTTTATTATCGGGGCCAGGATGGAAAACTTGGTGCCGTTCGGAAGCTCGAGTATGTGATCGACGATCGACTGCACGGTCACCGAGCTTATCTCCTTGCCGCAGCTGTAGCAGAAGGGGCGGCCTATCCGGGCAAAGAGGAGCCTCAGGTAGTCGTAGATCTCGGTCACCGTGCCGACGGTGGAGCGGGGGTTTTTGCTGGTCGTCTTCTGCTCGATGGAGATGGCCGGCGACAGCCCCTCGATGACGTCCACGTCGGGCTTATCCATCTGCTCCAGGAACTGCCGGGCGTAAGCGGACAGCGACTCCACGTAGCGGCGCTGGCCCTCGGCGTAGATCGTGTCGAAGGCGAGGGTGGACTTGCCGGAGCCGGAAAGCCCTGTGATGACCACGAGCTTATCCCTCGGGATTACTATCTCGATATCTTTCAGGTTGTGTTCCCGGGCGCCCTTGACCCGTATATGTGTCTCAGCCATATTTTATAGTAGTAGATTAAACGTTTCATTATATACCGTTCCTGTCGGGATGTAAAGGGATTCGTTGAAAAATTTGTGGATATGGTTTATTAAATTTGGCTTATAAACATTTCTTGCGGCGCGCTAAAAGGGGGGAGGAGGAAGCCTTATCCTTGGATGGATTGGGAGGCATTAGGTACAACTGCATGGGCTTCTAACACGTCATATTTGGCTTTGATACCTTTAGTCACTATCGGTCTTTTATATATGATCACCCTTTTCAATCCTACCACCCCTATCCACAATATAATGATAAATTGAGTTATATGAAGTAATTCTTGTCGTAATCGAAAGAATCATCTGCACGTTTTGAGGGGAACATTTTAAGTTTGTTTTATTTCAGATTGACATTATTCTAATATATATTTAAAATAAAAGTATCTAATAAAATATGATTTAATTAGTCTTCTAGTATGTTTTAAAAAATGGATTCAAAAATTAGAGAAATATCAGAAAAGGAAGCTTTGGATATTTCCAAAACTGAAGAATCTGATTTTTATGATAGAAAAGCATTATCTGTTAAAGGTGATAAGATCCAAAAAATAGCCGTCGCTTTTGCAAACGCAGATGGAGGTGAATTTTTTGTTGGTATTCTTGATGATAAAGATGAGGAAGATCCGAAAAAAAGATGGAAAGGTTCAAAATCTATTGAAGATTTTAATCCCTGTTTACAAGCCATTTTAGAAATTAGACCCTCTTTGGACTTCAAACATGAGTTTCTAAAATGCGATGCAAAAGAAGGCTTTGTGTTAAGAATTATTATTGAAAAAAGTAAAGATGTACACTACACAAAAAGTAATAAAGTTTTCCAACGAAAAGGTGCGCAGTCAATACCGTTAGATCCACAACAGATTTTAGATCTTGGATTTGCAAAAGGGACAACTTCTTATGAAGATTATATATTAAATGATTTGATACCTGAAGTATTAACAGAATCAAATGAGATAAAGAACTTTTTAAGAGATTATTCACCGAAAACAGATACACTTGATTTTGCTTTAAATCAGAATCTATTAGATAATAGAAATTGGTATCCAAAAGTAGCAGGCATAATTTTATTTCACGATGAACCAGCATCGATAATGCCTAAAAAATGTTCAGTAAAAGTAATAAGATATGAAACAAGAGAAGATGATCCTGAACGTGAACATTTATCGGAACAAATTACGCTTGATGGACCTTTATATCATCTTATAAGGAAAACTGTTGACAAAATAACTGAGTTGATGTCAGCTATAAAAATATGGACAACAGATGGTTTAAAAAATGTAGAATACCCTCCAGAAGCTATTTGGGAGATCGTAGTTAATGCATTAATACACAGGGATTATTCCATTTCAGATGATGTTTATATTTTTTTGTATGATAACAGGATTGAAGTTGTAAGCCCAGGTAAATTGCCGGGATATGTAACAATAGAAAATATTCTAGATGTTCGATATTCTAGAAACAATAAGATAGTACGCACTTTAAATAGATATAAAAATGCACCAAATAAAGATATTGGTGAAGGTTTGAATACAGCATTCCAAAAAATGAAAGATTGGAAGCTAGAAGAACCTATAATAATTGAAGAAAATAATTATGTAAAAGTTATACTTCCTCATACACCCTTAGCTTCACCTGCCGAGTCAATTTTAGAATTTTTGAAAAAAAACCCACAAATAACTAATAAACAGGCACGTGATATTACAGGAATAAAATCAGAAAATACGGTAAAAAATGAGTTTTACAAATTAAGAGATGAAGACCTTATTGAACGTGTTCCAGGTCTAGGTGGTGCAAAGTCAGCTTGGCGTCTGATAGAAAAAAGGAAAAAAAGCAGTACCTAGAAAAGAGATGCTTATTAAAATAAATATATCAGATAGTAAAAAAGGGATTCAGGATGTACCAGTAAACTTATCATTTCTTGTGTTACTTACTGACGGTGGGATTCAATACGCAAATAGAAGTCAAAGTATTGATAGAGAAATAGGGAAAAGAGAACAATGCCATCCAGCCGTGCGACTTTCCCTTTTATAATCTCCCACGCCCAGCCTAAAAACAATCCGGAAACGAACTGAAGATCGTTAAAATACGCTATTTCCCCGCCCCTTTACCCAACTGCTTCATATCGTTTTCCACCATCATCCTAACCAGCTCCGTAAAGGAGACCTTCCTTGACCAACCCAGCTCTGCTTCGGCCTTTTTCGGGTTGCCCTGAAGGATATCGACCTCCGCCGGCCTGAAGAACTTCGGATCGACAGTAACGTATTTCTTGTAGTCGAGGCCCAGGTGCTCGAAGGCGATTTGGGCGAACTCGCGCACGGTGTGGCTCTCGCCCGAGGAGATGACGTACGTGTCCGGTTTGTCTCTCTGCATCATGAGCCACATCGCCTCGACGTAGTCCCCGGCAAAGCCCCAGTCCCTCTTCGCCTCGAGGTTTCCGAGCCTGAGCTCTTTTGCGATCCCCAGCTTTATCTTCGCGGCGGTGCTGGTGATCTTTCTCGTCACGAACTCGAAGCCCCTTCTCGGCGACTCATGGTTGAAGAGGATGCCGGAGCAGGCGAAGATGTCGTAGCTCTCCCTGTAGTTTATCGTTATCCAGTGGCCGAATACCTTCGAGACGCCGTAGGGAGAGCGGGGGTAGAAGGGGGTCGTCTCCGACTGGGGCGTCTCCACTACCTTCCCGAACATCTCGCTGGATGACGCCTGATAAAATCTTATCTTCGGGTTCGTGATCCTTATCGCCTCGAGGATTCTCAGGACGCCGATGGCGGTCACGTCCGCCGTGTAGATCGGCTGCTCCCAGGAGTCGGGAACGAAGCTCTGGGCCGCCAGGTTGTAGAGTTCCTCCGGTCTCACCTCCTTGATAATTGAGATCAAGGACGATTCGTCCAGGAGGTCCCCGGAAACGAGCGTTATTTTGTCCTTTATATGGTCGATGTTCTCGAGGCCCGGGGTGCTCGATCTCCTGATGATCCCGTAGACATCGTATCCCTTTTCGAGGAGGAGCTCCGCGAGGTAGGAGCCGTCCTGTCCCGTTATCCCGGTGATAAGCGCCTTTTTCGGCATCAGATTTCCCCTTTTTACTATCTTATATCACACCATTGTTTTAAAACAACGGGCAGTAATTCCAAGCTAAATTAAATAGGGGGACAAAAAATCAGCCGCCCGCTACCCCTCGTTCTCGCCGTTCCCCTCGCCCTTGTCATCGTTGTCCTTCTTGTCGGTCTTCCCCAGTTTTTTGAGCTTTTCGTGAATCCCGGTCAGCTTCTCGATGACGAGGTAGTTTATCGTCCCCTCCGGGTAACCGCCTTCTTTAGACATTTCCCCCGCCTCCATCCCGGTCAGGATCTCTATCCCCTCGTCGATGGTGGAGACGTTGTAGATGTTGAACTTCCCCTCCCTTACCGCGTCGATCACGTCGCTTCTCAGCATCAAGTCGTCGACATTGGTGTCAGGGATCATCACCCCCTGGGAGCCTGTGAGGCCCCGGTCTGCACACACGTCGAAGAATCCCTCGATCTTCTCGTTTACGCCACCTATCGGCTGCACCCTGCCTTTCTGGTTCACCGATCCGGTGACGGCGATGTCCTGCCTCAAGGGAATCTCCGTCAACGCCGAGACTATGGCGTAGACTTCTGTGGAGGAGGCGCTGTCGCCGTCCACGCCGTAGTATGACTGCTCGAAGGTCAAAGACGCCGAGAGGGAGAGCGGTATATCCTGGGCGTATTTTCCCCTGAGGTAGCCGGTGAGGATCAGGACTCCCTTGTCGTAGATGTTTCCTGAGAGCTTGGCCTCCCGCTCGATGTTTATGATCCCTCCGCGGCCCAGCGACGTCACTGCGGTTATCTTGCTCGGGGCGCCGAAGCTGTGATCCCCTAGGGAATACACGGCGAGCCCGTTTACCTGTCCCACGACGCTCCCCTCGGTCTCGATCATCAACACCCCCTCCCTCATCTTCTCCTTGATCTTGTCCTCGGACATGTTGACCCGCTTTATCTTCTCGGCGATGGACCTCTTGACGTGCTCTTCCCCGACCACCTCCTTCCCCTCCGACTTCGCCCAGTAGGAGGCCTCCCGGATAATGTCTGCGACCTCTGAGAATCTGGAGCTCATCTTCTTCTGGGAGCGCCCTTCCCTCACGCCGTATTCCACGATTCCGGAGACGCCGCTTCTGTCGAACGGCAGGAGTCCCTCCTCTTCGGTCGTTTTCTTTATGAAAGAGGCGTAGCTCCTGACGTTCTCCTCGTTTTTTATCATCACCGGGTCGAAGTCCGACTTGATCTTGAATATCTCCGGGAACTCGTCGTCCCGGATCATCAACAGCTGGTAGATGTACGGGTCGCCCACCATGATGACCTTAAGATCCGCCTCCACCGGCTCCGGCTTTATCGTCAGCGAGGCGAAGAGGAACATCGGCTCGATGCAGTGAAACTCGATCTTCTTGTTCTTTAAGGTCCTTTTCAGGCAGTGCCAGCTTCCGGGCTCGGTCAAGAGGTCAAAGGCGTTCATGATCAGGTAGCCGCCGTTGGCGCGGTGGATGCTTCCGGGTTTAAGTTTCGTGAAATCGGTCTGTACCGCCCCGGCTCTGTCTATGGTGCGCTCTATGTTGCCGAAGAGGTTTGCGTATGTGGGGGAGGTCTCCAGGATTACGGGGCGTTCCTTTACGTCCGAGTTATCCACGAGCAGGTTGACCTCGTAGCGCCAGAGGGGGCTTCTCTCGGAGCCGAGCCCGATGAACGGAAACGGCATCTGAGGGGTCTCGGGCGCCTCTTCTGTCTTGAAGTAGGAGGTGTTCTCGATTATGTCCGCCTTGACATCGTCGAGATAGAGCGAGATCTTCTCAAATTTGAACTCTGCCCTCAAGGATTCGATCTGGTTTTCGATCTCCGGCTTTATCGTATCGGCCTCGAGTTTTTTGATCTCCTCCATCATCTTCTTTTCCAGCTCCACGCTCTCGCGCCGGACGGCGTCCAGCTCCGTGTTCAGGGCGAAGGATTTATCCTTCAGCGCATCAAACCGCTCCTTTGGGAACTCCCCGGCCTCCACCATGCTGTCGAGCTTTTCGAGGGAGGTGGGCTCGTCCTGCAGTGTGGGGACGAGCAGCGGGCGGGTTACCGCTCCCATCTGGACCTGAACCATCGAAAAGCCCTCCTCCTGTGACTTCAGCTTGAGCCGGTTTACCAGCTCCTTCTGCTGGTTTCCGTACTTCTCCGCTATGTTCTTGAGGTTGTTTTTAAACTCCCTGCTCTGGGTGGCTTGGGGAATATATTCCTTCAGCTTGGCGATAAGGTCCGCCATCGCCTTTTTGAACTTTCCCCCCAGGCCCGCGGGAAGGGTCAAGGCGACCGGTTTGTCGTTGTCCTTGAAGTTGTATACGTAGCATATGTCGTCCGGGGGGTCGCCGGGCTTTACAAATTTCTCCATCGTCTTTTTTATCAGATCAATCCTGTTGGCGCCGGTAAGCCCGGAAACGAAGATATTATAGCCGGGAGATTCGATCTCGATACCCGTCTTTAGGGCCACGATCGCCCTGTCCTGGCCTATGATTTCGTCTGATGGTTCGATATCCTTGGTTGTCTTGAATGTGAATATGCCGGGGTCACACTTCCAGCGCAGACGGTCTATCTCCACTTTCCTCTTTTCAATATCAACCATCGAAATTCTCCAAAATAAATATAAAAATTATTTCTTCTGATGATAATTTAACTTGAAGGCTTTGTCAAGTTAGATACTGTACATTTATATATTGACATGTCCGGTTCTCCCGGATAGTATGAACGGATGAAATTTGCAGAGATCCTGTCGGAAAAGAAGACCGCCTGGTCGATAGTGCTCCTATATATAATCCTAATTTTTTCCACTCTGGGCGATGTCGTCGTCATTGTCGAGTTTGCCGAAAGCAAGTTGGGCAACATCTTTAATATTGTTATGAACGTTTCACCATATATCTTCTTCTTGGGATTATCGCTTTACACTATTATAATAAGGAAGGAGAGACGTCCAGCCCGGTACGTATACCTGATATTAATTTTAATTGCCTTTTTCTTTTTGAGGAAGTACCTCTCTTATCCCATAGAAAAGGTTCATCTGATCGAGTACTCCATCTTCGGCGCGCTCTTTTTCTGGGCGGTTTCCGTTTCCGGGCTATCTCTTCTGTCTTCGTTTATGGTTGCCGTCGTTGCCTCGCTTGTCGTGGGGAGCGCGGACGAATTGGTGCAGGCCTTTATACCGTCGAGGTACTTTTCCATAAAAGATCTTTTGATAAACTTTCAGTCCGGGATTCTGGGGGCGGCGATCTACGCCGGCTTCGTTAGGGAAGATGAAGAAGATGAAGAAGAGGGGGGAGGGGGAAGATCAAGATAAAGACGCTGTACAGTTAAGGAGAGTGAAGAAGTTTTTTTAATTATAGCTTTTAATTCTAAAACTGTTTGCTTAACTTAATTAAAACATTCTATTGAGCAAGAACAATGGTAATAAAGAGGTATGAAGTAAGAATTTACTACTCAGGTTTTTGCACCTATGAAGTTGAGGCAGAAAACGAAGAAGAAGCAATTACAAAAGCAAGGAATATGCAAATTGACAGTAATGAGCTAATGTCAAATCTGGAAAATTGGGAAGAAGCAGATACCGCGGAATTAGACAATGAAGACTATTGAAAGCAAATTGCCCTTCAATTATAAAACAATAAGGGTAACTCGAAGTCGAATAAATAAGGGGCTTTTAGCTATTCCTGTTTCTTTAATAGAATCTTTTCCAAAAACAACAAAGAAAATTTGTGTAACCTTTGGTGATGATACTAAAGCTGTTTCAAAAAACTTTACGCCATATGCAAGCAGTACAAGAGAAAGCAGAATTGGAGGAATGAGGGATTTTTATGACGATTTTAATATAAAGGATGGTGAAGAACTTGTAATTCAGTTTTTAGAAGGCGACAACTATCGAATTTTTACGGAAAAACAGTTTGAAAAAAGAATTACCAAGATCGAGGAAGAACTTGATAAATCAAAAAATGAATTAGAGGCGGATTCAAAGCTTCATCAAATATCTATTATTGCAAATTGTGGATTGGAAGAGGCACTTTTTTCTGAATTCTATAGACTTTCAAAAAGGGAAATAAATAAGAGGATATATAAACCAAGGGTGAGCAGAGCAAAAAAAATCGTCCCCGCTTCCATGAGAAAGCTTTTATCTGCGATTTACGATGGGAAATGCCAGATTTCCGGATTCGGTTTTTTGATGAAAAATGGTAAACCTTACTTTGAAATACATCACATAAAACCTGAATTTGGCGATCATTTGAAAAACCTTTTAATAGTAAGTCCTAACGTTCATGCTCAATTTACTTATACGAATCTTGAAGAGTCCTTTGATGAACAAGGATGGTTAAGGCGAGTAAAGTTTAATGACGATGAATTTGTTGTGAATCAAATAATAGATAAAATTCCCACGAAATTTGAAAAGGAAGTTCATTATGAATAGAACTGGCGGAGCGGAGAATAAAGGACTATAAAGCGCAGGGCAAATTATTTTAGTTTTTTATTACACATTTATCACTAAAAAACTTCCATAAAAAAGACATAGGATTTAAAAATATTCAAAAAAATTTTTAGGAGAACATTATGGTTATCAGAATTGTCTTGCTTATAATCATCGCGGCCGTCTGCGGCTCCGTCGGAATGGGCCTCGTGGGCTACAACAAGAAGGGTTGCCTGGCCTCGATAGCGGTCGGCTTTATCGGCGCGATCCTGGGAACCTATCTCGCGGGGCTTCTCGATCTTCCGATTCTTTTTACCTTCAAGGTGGGCGGCACCAACTTCCCGATAATCTGGGCCATTATAGGGGCGGTCGTCTTTTCCCTCCCGCTGAGCCTCCTCTTCGGCAGGAGAAAGTAGTAGTGAGGTAATCAAAGGGGGGTTAAGAGATGATGAAGAAGGTTAATCTGGTGGAGAAGTTCGGGCTCTTTTCAGAGCTGTGGAGCCCGAAGATCGTGGGGGAGATGAACGATGCCCACGTCAAGATCGGCAAGTTAAAGGGCGAGTTCATCTGGCATAAGCACGATGCCGAGGACGAGATGTTCTTCATTGTAAAGGGGGAGCTGACAATCAGGGTAAGGGACCCAGAGGAACGGGAGATATCCCTCAACGAGGGGGAGTTTGTGATAATCCCGAAGGGGATAGAGCACATGCCGGTCTCGGAAGAGGAGAGCTGGATTATGATGATCGAGCCGAAGGGAACTTTAAACACAGGGGATGTGACCGACGATCGAACCGTTGAGGAGCCGGAGTGGATTTGAGGCGATAGTAGATTGCCATTCCTCATTTAGGTTTGTAGGCGGCTATTTCGGCGTGTTTAAGATAATGTTGACGTGTCGTTTCGGTTTTGGCCGAAAAAAAAGGACCGGCGATGCCGCCGATCCTTTTTAACTATTGGCGTCCCCAGAGTCTTTTTCTTGGAACCAGATACTTCAGGACATAAAAAATATATTTGAACTAGGACAATTCAGGTCAATTGAGGCTTAGGAATTCAGTGAATATGTATTCTAATAAGTTATTTTTCATAAAAAAGGATAGATATTATAAGAAATTCATTGAAATTCAAAGAATTTATGCCCTCAGGAACTAAAAGAATAGGCAAGTACCTGTTTAATCCCCATATTAATATGAACCCCTAATAGTATTATTTAGTGGGAGATAATCTAATCGCCTCTGGAAGAATGGATTATCGAATCATTTAATGAGAAGTATAAGGGTAAGTTGCTGAACAGACAGATCTTTGATGTGTTACTGGAAGCTAAAGTGTTGACAGAGAGATGGCGAAGGGAGCCTAAAATTATTAGGCCAAATAATTCGATTGGTTATAATCCATCGGCTCTAGAGACAATACTACCCTGGTCGTCGGAAGCTCAGCATGTAACACATGGTTTTAGTCTAACTTAAAGAGTGGTACTGTTATCGGGGGGAGGTCATGCGTATGCCGTTAAATTGGAAACACAGATTTTAGTCCTTGGATATTTGAAGGGGCAGCAAGTGGAATATAAGCTCAAATGTCAAGCATAGATCATCTGAAAAGCATCGAATTTATCGAATGGAGCAATTTTTTATTTAACCTTTGCCCCTAGAAATGAGTCTATATTATAAGTCAAAGTTTGAGGTGAAGTAGTTTCAGAAATTAGAGCAAGGCAACTTCCGCTCTAAAAAACTATTATTCACCAACTCCCGAGACGATACCATCCTAGTCGTCAGAAGCTCAGTATTTAACACGTTGCTTTGGTCTAACTTAAAGAGTGGTACCGTTATCGGGGGCAGGGCAGACTGCTATCTGCGTTTAAACTCATTTACTCTATTTTAGATACCTTTCAAGTTGATAAGAAAAATATTGACAAGTATATTTAAATATATAAAAATACTAAATATTTGATTTTAAGAAAACTTGTAAGTTACAACTTTTCAGATATAAGCTTTTTACAGGAGAATACTATGATTAAAAAAATTTGTATGCTTCAGCTTCTAACTGTAATTCTTGCTCTTCTAATCTTCAATACACCCCCTGCTTTTAGCAAAGATACCACCTATATCAGCGATATTATTGCAAATCCCACCAAGTTTATGAACATTAATGTACGCATCTCTGGGCGTGTTCAGAAGTCTAATCCAGCTGGACCAACAACGCCAGGTTCTTACGTCTTAACAGATGATAGTTTTGAAAGCATTACGGTTATCACATATAACCCCCCAGCGCCAGGTGCTCAAATAACCATAGATGGACTTGTTCAGATCGACACTGAAACACAAATCCCTTATATCAGAGAGTTGAAAGTGGTTAAAGGCTTTCCCTTGCCTATATATGCTGTAATTGCTGGTCTCGTTGTATTATGTCTTATAATCACTCTAGTAATCGTTCTTAAAAAGCCGATCGAATCACGGCAGCCAGCAGAAATTTCGCCCTCTGCTGTATCTTCGCGTCCAAGAACTGAAAAGATCAGCGAAACAGAGGCCGATGTACTTTCTGGAAGACCAAGGACAGAGAAGGTCCCTTCTAAGCAAGCACAGATAGAAATCCTAACGGGAGAAAAGAAGGGGGAACAGATACTCCTTGTCACCGAAAATGTGATTGGCAGGGACAAAGGTAATATCCGTTTTGCTAAAGACAGGGGAGTTTCTGGTGAGCATGCCCGTATTAATTATGTTGGAGGGAGATACTATCTTACAAACGTTAGTCTCACAAATCCGACAAAAGTGAACAAAAAGACCATTGAAGAAGAGTATGAGTTAAAGGATGGCGATGAAATACTGTTAGGAACAGTAAGGGCGAAATTCGGCTTCTTAAATTGATTCGAAGTCCTAGAAGAGCAACCATAAATAAAATCGGGGGGTATTGAGACAAAAAGTCTTTTACCCCCTTTTGTTTTAAGGCTTCTATAACTAATTTCATTAAACAAAAAGGAATAACATGAAAACCATTAGGTTGGATTAAACAGTTTTGATTAGCTCAATTTTTTTAAGAATGTCAGGCGTTTAATGAATAGATTTAACAAATTCAGTATTTAGGGGAAAGATATGAAGTTACAAAAAGCGACTTTTCTTTGTTTGAAAAAGTTACGATCTTACCTTACAGTTTAGTCGTTTAAAGAGAAGATATTTTATCATAGAAGAGCCATCCCCGAACTTTAATT
>JAFGIX010000071.1 GCA_016929395.1 Candidatus Zymogenus saltonus | reverse complement strand
GGTCACTGGTGGGCCTCCCGGACTTCAAATCCGGTGATGGGCGCTAAAAACGTCCATGGTGGGTTCGATTCCCATGCACTTCCGCCACAAATTCAAAAAGAAGAAAGGTGAAATATGTTTGGATTGGGTATTCCAGAGCTTCTGATTATCCTTGTAATCGTCGTAATTATCTTCGGCGCCAGCAGGCTCCCGGAGATAGGGAACGGTGTCGGCAAGGGGATAAAAAACCTAAAGAAGGCCCTCAAGGGAGAAGACGAGATCGACGTATCCCCCAAGAAGAAAAGCGATTCTGAAAAAAAGGCCTGATCAAGACGGTGGCCAACAGATAAAACCTCAGGGGCTGTTTTTCGTGAAGTCTGATCGTCGGCCGCCCTTGACAATCGCCGCGCCCGGCTTCTTTTTAATATTCACAGCTCTCCCTTGCCCTTTCAGGCAATCGCCGCGCACGATTGTCTTTTGATATTCATTCTTCTCCTTCGCCATTTGCGGCTTCCTCTCCGGAGTCCTTTCTTACGTCTTTTCTTAATATCAGCTCCCTCGCCACATCCTTGACTACCTTATGGAGGGTCTGGTCTATCGATACATCCCTCAGGTCCTGCAGCTTGAGAAAGAGGAGGAGCCCCAGCGCAATCCCCACCGGGGTATACGGATTTTTCACCATCGAGCGCTTCACGTTGTAGGAGCTTATCCACCTGTCGTTCTTGTAGATGGTGGTGAGGACCCCCTCGCTGTTGGGGCGCCTCGATACCATCTTCAGGACATCCTGTTCGGTCAACCTTGGATTCTCCAGGAGGTTCGTCACGACCATCGGATTGGGGTCATAAAGAAGCCTGTCGAGCAGCGCCTTGGTCCTCGTTCTGGCCAGGCTCCTCTTTTCGCCCAGCGTAGCGTATTCGAGCTCACGACCCTCAACGAAGTCGTATTTGCTGAACGGCTTTCGTTTCGGCTCCGGGCAGATAAAGAGGTGGGCCGTGTTTTCGTAACCCCGCTGTCGGCAGTGGGCGTACATCTTCAAAAGCCTCTGGTTTTCCATTTCGTTCGGAATGGAGAAGATGTCCACGACGCTCAGGATAAAGATCGCCCTGGGTATGTCGCCGGGGCGGGCCTTGGAAAATATATCGTTTATTATCTCGACGATGAATTCGTCCGGCATACAGTAAAGCTTGTCCTTGAGCCTCAGACTTCTCATCCGCCTCTCCGAAAGGGCGGATGTGCTCATGACCAGATCGTCGGCAATTTGTCGGGATTTCATGTCCTTTATGTCGGACAGGAGCGCCAGGAGAGAGCGCCTCTCTTCTTTCAAACCCCGACCTTTTCCTTCTGCCCGCATTTAAAAACCTCTGGTCTTAACAAATGGGATTGAACAAATCCGAACGTCCCGTGAGATTTCGGCCTGTCCGTATATTATTACAAATATATACCCCCTTTGCAAGTCACCTTTCCCTTGACATGGAGTGCGCGGCGGAATATTATTAGATAGATTTAATCCATTTGCGATCAAAGAATATGACACTTATTTTGTTACTGATACTCCTTGTTTTCCTGCCCCCCATCTTTACCGGGATTTACTATGCCGTATCCTTCTTGAGGGCGCCCGAGGATAGGGAGGTAATGGCGAGGAGGCGGTGGGCCTTCCTCAAGAGGTCGAATGGGGTCTTCTTCCTGTCCCTAATCTTGGGACTGATAATTGTAATGACCTTTTTGCCGGAATCGATCTCTTCGGCTCTACGGATATTGCTGTCGATCCTCTTCATTGCCGTCGCCTTCCTCCTTCAGGCGTGGATTTTGGGCATCGCCGACAGAAAGATTCGGGGGATACCGTATTCGATGATGGGGTATATGAAGTTCCAGACCTTCTTCTTTGCGGCGAGGTTCTTGGCGCTGTTCGTCGTCCTGGTCTTCCTCTATTATCCCTTCTTCCAGGGGCCTTTATTTGAGGGGATTTTTTACGACAGGGGGGGAATAGGTGGGAGATTCTATATGGATATGGCCCTCCTGTTTGCGGCCGCTGCCCTCTTTGTGCTGACGGTGCTGTTTCAGGTGAGGCTTATGGGTAGGGTAACGGGGGTGTTGATACCCTTGAAAGAAGCGGGTGGGGAGGGCGGTATCTCCGGTTCGATTTTGAAGCTTGCCGAAAAGGCGGGTATCGCAAGGGAGAAGATCGATCTCTTTGTAATAGAGACCTTCGGGTATCCCTATTTCAACGCCTTTGCGGCCCCCTTGAAGTCGATCTACTTTACGAGGCCGCTGCTAAAGGAGCTTGAAGGAGAGGACATACTGGCGGTCTCGGCCCACGAGATAGGGCATCTGTTGAGTATCAAGAGGCGGACGGTGTCGGCCGTACTCCTCTATCTCGGATTCGCCCTTTTCCTCTGGCTCCTGACGCCTATATTCTCCGCATTCGCCACGGGCAACCTCTTGTTGTCCGCGGCCGTGATAGCCGTATTTCTGCTCTTTTTCCTCTTCATCGTCTTCTTTCGCAGGATGAGCCAGAGGTTCGAGACGGCGGCCGACGAGATCGCGGCGTCCTTGACGGGCGATCCGATGCTTTTAGTCAAGGCCCTGGAAAAGATATATGAGCTGAATATGATTCCGAGGAGGTTTGACAAACGCGGCTCCGAGGAGGAATCCCATCCGAGCCTGGAGAGGAGGGTGGCGACGCTCAAGGGGGAGAAGCTCGATAGGCCGAAGAGATCCGTCTTTCGCATTATTATCTGGTCGGTTTTCTTTGTCGTCCTCCTGATATTTTTGGCCAACATCTTCAAGAATGGGTTCGGATAGCGTTACCGTTGGGATAGGGCCCGCCCGTTTGTGCCGTATAAATAAATGGCATCCGCGGTTGGCAGATGAAAACTCCTCTGTCGGTGATTAAGGGAGAGTGGTTTTTATGCGATTGGCCGTTTATCAGGGAACGGTTTTGTGCTAACATCGTTTGTGATTTGGAGATATAATTTTTTGTATTCTTGAATTTCAGGAGTTTGTAAGATGCCGGAGACAAGAAACGACCTTTACCTGGAGATCGCCAGAGACATCATGGTGGCCTTTTCGGAAAAGATGGAGCTGTTCGGCCAGAGCCCCGAAAACTACGGCGAGGGCCTCGGGCAGACCTTTAATATCCTCGCAAAGGAGATAAAAAAGACGGCTCTCGACCTGAAGAAATTCAATCCGGAGTAATTGCCTAACATGATCGATTTTACGGAATAAGCCGCTGGATCTCCTCGGGTGTCGCCCCCGTGACCCTGATTCTCTTTATCTTGGATTTTTCGCCCGACTCGATCTTGACGGCCGTCTTGGGGAGGCCGAGGGATTTCGCGATAAGTTTCACCACGGCATTGTTCGCCTTTCCCTCTACGGGAGGTGCCGTGACCTCGACCTTCAACGCCGAATCGATCTCCCCCGTGATTCCCTCCCTGCGGCAGCCGGCCCTTACCTGGACGGTGAAGATGATGTCGTTGTTCTTTTTGACCGTGTTGATCATCTGTCCTTGTCAGAATATCAAGACCGGGTGAAAGGCGAGGTATTTGTAGAGGGCGAAGAGGGGATTTATCAGGACGATCTTCAGAAGCACCATAATGAGGATGACGACCAACGGCGACAGGTCTATCGTCCCTACTGATGGGATTATCCGTTTGACCGGCCTCAAAAACGGCTCGCTCAGGACGTAGATCGAGAAGACGATCGGGTTTCTCGGATCGGGGCTTATCCATGAGAGGATCGCCCTCACCACGACGATGAAGATTATGACGTTGATTATCATGTTGAGCATCATGGCGACGGCGTAGACGAATATCCCAAGGATGACGAGCCCCTCGACCCCTTGGGTTGTGCCGGATATATACAGGAGGGTCTGGACGATCATGATCTTGAGAAACAGGAGGATCAGGATCACTATGATGGGAGAGAGGTCTATCATCCCGCCTGCCGGGAAGAGGCGCCTTGCCGGGACGAGGACCGGGTCGGTTATGTCCCTAAGGAACTTGACGACCGGGTTGAACGGGTTCGGATTTACCCATGAGATGAGCGCCCTGATTATGATGATCCAGATGTAGACGATAATGACGATATTGATGATGTGGGCCGTCAGCCTGATGTAGTCGTTTAGGGTGATTAGGGTGAACATAGATCGCCACCTTTTTTTATTTTATTATATATCGCCGGTTGAAATTATCAAGTAAAAAGGGGATCGGTTTTGAATATCAAGTAGGCCTTAAATATCTGGCTTAAAAAAGCTATAACATGTTTGCAAAAAATCTTCTTTAAAGATATGATGTGGGGAATCTTTAAGACGTCGGGTGTTAAATGAGGGTGATAGTAGCACACACGGCCGGCTTCTGCATGGGGGTGAGGAGGGCAATGAACAAGGCCTTCGTGACCCTGGGGCACGAGAAAGGGCCCATTTACACGCACGGGCCTATAATCCACAACCCCCAGGTGGTGAAGCTCCTGGAGGAGAGGGGCGTGAAAAAGATCGAGGAGATCGGCGGTGACCTTGATGGCACCATAATCATCAGGGCACACGGGATTTCCCCCCAGGAGCGCGACGAGATAAGGTCGACCGACCTCGAAATCGTCGACGCCACCTGCCCCAAGGTGGCGAGGGTCCACGCCGCCGCGAAGAAGCACCATCAGTTGGGTTATCTCGTGGTCGTTGTCGGGGACGAGGATCATGCGGAGGTCAAGGGAATCCTCGGATATACGGGGGGGGAGGGGAGGGTGTTGAGCCGTGCGGAAGAGGCAAAACGGCTTCCCGATGCGGAAAAGGTTTTGGTTGTGGCCCAGACTACGTTCGACCGCGGGATGTTTTACGAGGTTTTGGACGCCATCAACGAGAGGTACCCGAAATCGGAGATAAAGGCGATTGACACGATCTGCGACTCCACGAGGCGGCGTCAGGACGAGGTGAAGGAGCTCGCCCAAAAGGTCGACGCGATGGTGATCGTCGGGGGAAAGACCAGCGGAAACACAAAGCGGCTCTTCGACGTATCGATCCAGTCGGGGATTCCCTCGTATCACGTGGAGGACGAGACGGAGCTTGACCCGGAAGAGCTTAAAAAATTCAAGACGATCGGCCTTACCGCCGGGGCGTCGACGCCGAACTGGGTCATCATGAAGGTCGCCGATTACCTCTCCGGCATCGGAAAGGAGGTACCCGAGGGGCGTTTGAGGATAAGGTGGCTGAGGCAAAAGCTGGTAAAGGGATTGAGGTTTATAGTCCTGACCAATATTTACGCCGCCGTGTCGGCGGGGGGGCTGGCGATTGCCGCGGCCTGCCTCCTGGGCGTCAACGACTTCTGGAAGATGCCGTTGATCTCCGGCCTGTTCATCTTCTCCATGTATATTCTTAACAGGACCCAGGACCCTGAGGCGATGAAGTTCAACGACCCCCAGAGGGAGATGTTCTACAGGAACAAAAGGGGCGTGCTGACGGCGGGGAGCGTTGCGGGCTCTATTATATCGATGATCCTGGCGCTGACGATTAGCCCGGCGGCGTTTCTCCTTTTAATCGCGGCGGCGCTTTTAGGTGTGGCCTACAGCGTCAAGGTTCTGCCCCCCTTTCTGATAAAATATTTGAGGTACAGGAGGCTCAAGGACATCCCCGCATCGAAGACCTTCTTCGTGGCGGGGGCCTGGGCGGGGGTCTCGGCCGCAATGCCCTATCTCTCGGCCACGGACAGGATCCGGTTCTCCTCGTTTCTCGTCGTTTTCGCCTTCTGTTTTTTCGTCGTCTTGACCAGGGCCGCCCTCTACGACATCAGGGACATCCAGGGAGACGCGGTTGTGGGGAGGGAAACGATTCCGATATTGATCGGGAAGAAGTGGACTCAGTTTCTAGTGCTGATGTTTATTGGGCTCGTTACCGCCCTGATGATCGTCTCGGCGGCAAACGGCCTTGTCACGTCTCTGGCCTATTTTCTATTGATCGTCCCTGCGTATTCCCTCTTTTCCTTGTATCTCTACCACAGGAGGGTGATATTTCAGGGGACGCTCTTCGAGCTGGTCACCGATTTCGAATTTATCATGGCCGGGTTCGTCTCCGTTTTGTGGTTCTGGATAAACGGGGGATCGGCCGTGTAGTTCATTTTTAGGCCGGGCCTGAAGGCTGTAATATTGAGGTCAAAAAAGTGAGGTTAAAAAGGCGAGGTCAAAAAGGCGAGGTCAAAAAAGCTAAGGTTAAGGGTTGATATAGAAATCTATTGCAGTATCTTGGAGGAAACATGGACGTAATCGATGCTATCATGGAGAGAAGAAGCGTAAGGAGGTTCAAGCCGGATCGGATCCCCGAGGGGGATATCGACAAGATAGTGGAGGCTGTCAGGATGGCGCCCTCCTGGGCCAACACCCAGTGCTGGGAGCTGATCCTCGTCTATGACGAGGGGACAAGAAAGAGGCTCTCGGAGGAGATATTCCCGGGGGGAAATCCCGCCCAGAAGGGACTTGTCGAGGCGCCTGTGGTCTTGGTGGCGCTGGGGAAGGAAAAAGTCGCCGGCGCCTACAAGGGCGAGTTCATCACCGACAAGGGGGACTGGTTCATGTACGACGTTGGTGTGGCCATGCAGAACGTCTGCCTCACAGCGAAGGGGTTGGGGCTGGGGACTGTTCATGTGGGGGCCTTTGACGCAAAAAAGACGGAGGAGATCCTTGGGGTGCCGGAGGGGGTCCGGGTGGTGGCGCTGACGCCGCTCGGCTATCCCGCAAAGGAGGGGGGCGCCCCGCCGAGAAAGGAGACAGGGGAGTTTGTTTTCAAGGACGGCTACGGAAAGAAGTGATGGGAAGGGCGAACCTTGACACCGGGTTTTATGTTGAAAGCCCCCGGTGTTCCGGGGGCTTTTATATTATTGCGTAATGCAGATTTCTCAGCTAAACTATCTCGGCTGAAATTCAGGTGTGTTTTTTAAGAAAAAGAGTTCAGGTATGACAAAAATTTATTAGGAGAGGAGCGGTGAAAAGAACGACCATTTTCATTTTTATGGCGCTCTTCCTCATGTTTCATTCAAGCGGGTTTCCCGCCGAAAACAGGGTGTGCGATTTCATCAAGAAAAGCCTTAATCAGTTCGGCGATACGAAAAACTCGGTGATAGGGAAGATGGGCAAGCCGAGCGAGCTTAAGATTGAGGAATTGGAAAGCATGTGGTACCCGGGGGAGAAAGACCGTGTGTACAGTCTCAAGTATCCCGGCCTCCTGATAGAGACGCTGTATCTGTTTCAGAAGGAGAACTCCACGGAGTACCCCCTTACGGTCGAGGTTACATCGGATATGTACGTCCTCCACAACGGCCTGAAGGTGGGAAGCTCAAAGGCGAATGTATTGTCGGCGCTGGGCGATCCCGGGGAAAAGGCGGAGGAGGAGAAATACTGGCTCTATTCGTGCGAGGTTGAGAACGTGTATTTCTACTTTGAGGGGGACAAGGTGACCAAGATTTCCTGTCAGGGTTATTTTCCTTAATCTTAAAAATGCGATGCGATAAAGTGCAGAGGCCATAAAGATGAAAGTGAAAAAATTATTTCTCGTGCTCATGTTGTCATTTTTATCCCTCACGGTTTACGCCGCGGAAGGCGAGATAAAGGAGAGCCTGGATATATCGACAAAGGAGTCGGTAAAGAAGTCGATAACGGAGCCGCTCCCGCCCGCAGCACAGATCGAAGTGGATTTCGTCCAGCAGCTCCCCGACTACTGCGGCGAGGCCTGCTTCGTTATGGCCGCGAAGAGATTGGGGATGGACATAACCCAACAAGACGTCCACGAGGCGTCCGGCCTGAAGAGAAAGAGGGGCTGTTATACCGACGATCTCGTTCGCGCGGGATTGAAGTTGGGAGTTGATGCGGACGGCTACTGGATAGAGGATTTCAAGACATCGGAGGAGAGGGAGTACTATCTAAGCGTCCTAAAATATTTCATCTCCCTTAGCTATCCTGTGATTATTTCGTGGAACGAAGACCCTAACGATCACGACTACAGCTCGTTCGAGCACTTTGTCCTGGCGGTCGGGTACGATGACGAGAAAGAAGAGATGACGATAATGGACCCGCTCCTGGGGCCGGCGGAGGGAAGGAGAATCGCCTACGCCGATTTCCTCGACCGGTGGCAGTGGAGAAAATGGGGCGGCGCCTACGGCCTTGTCATGTACGTCATAAAGGGGCGGGTTGAGTGAGGGCCGGCGATGAAGTTAGCCTGATGTTTAAAGCCCACGGGATTGGGGGGGGCTTTGCTGTAAAGATTTGAATATCTTGCTGCTGTTATCCAGTTTTGAAATGTGAGAATGATAGTAAATGAATATTGAGGAACAAATATATCAGAATCGTTTTGGAAGGCTCTTTTTGTGAAGCTTGATCGCTGTCAAAAACAGCAGGACGCTGAATCCAATCAGGGCAAAAAGATCGAATTGAGGAGAAAAGTAGTTGGAACCATTTACCGAGTATCTCGCCAGGTCCGTGTAATAGGTGAGCGGCGAGATGAAGGAAATCACTTTCCACTTCCCCATGCTTTCGATTGATACAAATACACCGCTGATAAATATTATCGGAAACTTGATCAGTGTTGAAAGCATCATGATATTTGATGGCACATCGGTGGGCGGCGCGGACATGACCAGGGCAAGAGATGAAAAACAAAACGATGCGATGATCGTACCGATAATGACATAGATGCCGATTATCTGTACCCCCAAAAGGGCTATGCCCGCCGCAAAAATGAAGATAGTAATTATCAAGCCAAACAGAAAAGAGGCGACAATATCGCCGAGAATGACTGCCCAGAGCGCAATGGGCGCTGATATGAGCCGCTCGAACGTACGCATCCTTGTTTCCCACGGCGCAATGATAGGCCCGATTGACGAGGCGGTTACAAAGAGGGCCACCCCCCAGAGGCTGGGAACCAAAAACATCAGGGGAAACTTCTTTCCGAAACAAAATGCGACAAATAGAAATGAGGGCATCAAAATACCGGATATCAGTACCGGACCCTTCAGGTAAAAGACGGCAAGATCCTTTTTCGTTATCGCCCATGACCTTTTCAATTGTTCGATGAGCCTCATTTCTTCTTCCCCTCCGTCAATTTCACGTAAACATCTTCGAGATTGGGTGCCAGAGTATTTAAAGATACTATCTTGTTGCCCGATGACTCGGCATATTTAACAAGGCAGGGAATAAGGTCCTCCGGTTTTTCCGTATACAGCCGAATCTTATCTCCAACCTTTTTGACCTCAATCACATTATCAAATGCCAGGTCTTTCAATTCGACCGTTTTAAGGAAAGAAAATTCAACAGAGGCGGTACTCTGAATCGTCCGTCTCAATACTTCGGGACGGTCTATTGCAACAATCTTTCCATGATTCATGATAGCGACTCTATCACAGAGCTGATTCGCTTCCTCGATGTTGTGGGTTGTCAGCACGATGGTAATCCCATCGTCATTAATCTTTTGTATCAGTTTTCGTATGAGCCTGACACTCTCTACATCCAGCCCGGACGTAGGCTCATCGAGAAACAGGATACTGGGGTCATTCATAAGCCCCATGGCTACCACGACCCTCTGTTTCATCCCCTTGGAGAAGGTCTTTACCTTCTGGTTTCTCTTTTCGTAGAGGCCGAACAGGTTCAATAAGGAGTTCGCCTTTTCTTTGCTCTCCTTTTTGGGGATCCCGTATAATTCCCCCATAAGCAATAGATTTTTCATCGCGGAAATATCTACATACGCATCGGCAAACTCTGGGACGATCCCCATCAGCTGTTTTGCCTCGAGGGGATTTTCCTGAATATCGTATCCACATACGGATGCGGTTCCGTCGTCCGGCTGAAGCACACCGGTAAGCATACGTATAGTCGTTGTTTTTCCTGCACCATTGGGGCCCAATAGTCCAAAAAATTCTCCATCTTCTACGATGAGGGATATAGAGTCTACGGCCGTAAAACCGTCAAATCTTTTTGTTAGATTTTTTACCCTAATTGCAGACATTTCTTTTTATAAGCCGGACATTTTGTTTTTTAAACCAAGCATAGAATCGCTCTGGGTTTTTAAAATGAGGTAGCGTCCCGCTTCTTTGAATATATCCATTTTTTGCAGAAATTCCACCCCACTTTTCTAAAATGTCTTCTTTTACTCTATATGCATTTTCTCTCCACTCACCTATTGGGATACATCTTTCAAGCCTTCCTGAAACACCCTTCTTGGCTTTTACGATAATATCTCCAGCCTTTATTATTGTACGTCTTGTGTGCGCATTCTCGTGCCAATGATCTTTTATGACTGATTCAGCTTCCATTTTTTTATCAATTATATAAATCCCAATAATGGCGTATACTAGCTCTCTATGACTGCTGTCTATTGAGCGTAAACCAGCATAGAAAACTAAAAAATCACCAGGATTCATTTTATAGATACGAGCACCCTTTTTCCCCTGATCTCCATACGTGAGGTTTTCGAAATCGGGATCGAGATGCATTGATTGATCGTATAATCTATCTGGAAAACCAAACACACAGCCGCAATCTTGATAGAACTTCTTGACTTCTGGTATCAATTCATCATATTTCCTTTCCAATCCCTCTTTAAATATTGCATTTTCTCCCTCAAGAATCGGAATGTAGAGGAACCTCCCCGTCTCGGTATCCACCGGAGCATTCCATTTTCCGGACTTGGATGTGCCGTCAATCCCGACACGAACAAGTAGTCCTTCCTTCATTCAATAATCCAATATTCCTATTTTACTTTTTCCGAAAGCTCATATAGTTCTTGAGCATGATTCTTTCAATCATTCCCCCAACTGTAAAACACCTTAAGCTTATTTCCATGTGATTTTGGTAACGCGCCATCGTGTTGTAAACGTCCTACAACAATACCCGGAGCTATATTTATTTCGTTAGCAAAATGAATAATTGGCTCCAGCTTATAACCGTTCAACTGTCTAATTAAGTCTTTTAATCGCTCTGGCGGTATTAATTTGTCCATAGCAAAAATATCGGCCTCTCTTTCTTTATCCGTTGTGAGTTTCCCGTCCTCAATAAAAACTTCCTTACGGCCATGTTTAAGAATATGTCCGGCTTCATGAAAAAAAGTGAACCATAAATGGTCATTGCTCCTGTAACGCAGACTTAGTTGAATAACCGCCTTATCTCCCATCCATCGAGTAGCACCGTATACTCCGGTTTTTGGGAGTTCTGGAACGAAGACGACCGCTACTCCTGCCGCAGCACAAAGTTCTTTAAGCCTGGGCTGAAATAAATCTGGGGCTTCCCGAGTTAAGTTGCGAATTTTATCAAGGGCTTCTTGAAACTTTACTCTGTTAAAAGGTGCGCAGGATATCCTTTGGGCGTCTAACTCTCCCTTACGTAACCATGCAGATATAGATTCGATTTGAGGTTGAGACTTCCGGGTTTGTCGATAGGTTACATCATATTCATTCCATAGCGTCTCCCATTGTTTTGGAGATGCTACCCCAAAGAAACGTAATGCTTCCTCAAGCTGGGACACCTTATTGTCTGCTTTCTTGATCCAGCCCAGTTTTATCATAGCGTTCACAGGAATTCGTTTTAGCCAATTAATGTCGTTCTGTAATCTATCTCTATCCATTAATCTCGTGCGATCTTCCTGATATTGGCGTTCTAAATTATTCCAGAAGTGGGCCGGACGTTCCAGTACTCTCTCCAATTTAAGTGCCGTTTCCGGAGTAATAGGTGATTTACCCTGAATGATCTCGTTGATTGTTTTCTTAGATAATCCTGTTCTAGTAGCCAGCTCTAATTGGGACATACATAGGTTGTCAAGATATTCTTCGAGTATTTCCCCGGGTTTTACTAAATAGTCGGGTATATATTGATTTAGCTCTTTATTAGTCATGCGTGTCCTCAATTCCAATAATAGTAATTGCAGTGACTTTTAGCCAATCCAATTCGTTATTCTGTAGTCTTGGTATTGGATCATGGTTAGGTACAAAAATCAAACGATATGGATGGTCAAGGTCCACTGATATTTGCCCTTTCCTTTTCCCTCCAGGCAACTCATGACAGCGAGCTGGCCCGCTGTTAGGTGGCCAAAAATCTTTCAAGTTCTGCGCAGCCCTTAGCTCGGCCATTCGAAGTTTTATCTTATCGGCCCGTAATTTTCCATGTATCTTTTGAAGCTGTCTTCCTTCATTGAAATCTTTTTGAAGCTTCCTATTCTTAAAAGATATATCCATTTTATTGTATTGTCAAGAAATAATTAACCTAATGGGTTAATAATAATAGGCATAACTGCTCTTGTCATTTTAGCATAACTTCTTGCCATGCTATATCAAATAAATTCTAACAAATCAACGAACAAATGCTGATCTAATATAAATATGTTATCTAAAAATATGAGATTTTCATATATGAGTTGCCGCCAGGAAATGGCATTAGAACACAAAATAATGTATTTGTTTAAAATATAAAGATGATAGCAAAATCGCAAATCTTATCATCAATTATATTATGAGTTATGAAATTTTATTAAAAAGATCATGCTAAAAATAGTGGTGAGAAAGCAAACCATAAGGAAGGATATTTTCCCCCTTAATCGCCTCTACGGGTACTCGCCCCCCTCCACGCCGAAGTGCTTCAGCGCCTCCGCGTGCCCCATGTCGTCGATGACCTTCATAAGCAGCTCGAACCTCTCCTTGCCGAAGAGCTTGACGAAGGATTCGAGAATGTGGGGAAGCGGCAAGTCGGGCCAGTTGCCCACGTCCTTCAAGTACTCTATGCTGATATTCCCCTTTCTGTCCAGGCGGTGAAAAGTCCCGTCCGACGTGCCGTCGAACTCAACCGGCGCCAGCCCCAGCTTGTCGCACATCTCTATGTTGAAGGCCGGGGTGGCCTTGAGCCACCTGCCTTCGATGAAGAGTTCCGTGAAGCCGTGGCTGTAGATGGTATCGGTCCCTTGTATCTCCAGCATCTTCTTCGGGAGCTGGTGGTTTCTGATGTCGGCGAACCCGAGCCTCGTGGGGATGTTGACGGCCCTTCCCAACGCCGCCAGGAGCACCGCCTTCTGGATGCAGTAGCCGTCGCCCCTCTTTAGAACCGTGCTCGCGACGTAAAACTCCTCCTTGTGGAACGGCGAGTAGGGATTGTAGCGGATCTTGTCCCTGACGAAGTAGAATATCTTCTCGGCCCGCTCGGGGTCGGTATTCAGTCCCTTGGTCAGCGAGAGGGCCACCCCCCTGACATCGGGGTGATCGCTGTCTATCACTTTGGTCGGCTTTAGGTATATTTCCATGTCTTTCATGTCTTTGGTATCTTTCATTTTGTTCGGAAAGGTCATATTGCGAAGTGAACACCCCATGATCCCGATTCGTCAAAGGTATTATGGGCGTATGTATACATCTACAACAGGTCGGACTTATGTGTCAAGGCAAATAGTCGACCCAATACAATATTGCTTGATTTTGCGGACAAATTTTCTTATTATATTAACGGGAGACAAAAACCAAGGAGTGATGAATTCATGCCCGCCAATCTTACACCCGAATACCTTAAGGCGGAGGAGAGCTACAAGGCCGCAAAGGACCCCGAGGAGAAGCTCAGGTATCTGGAGATGATGCTCTCCACGATCCCGAAGCACAAGGGGACCGACAAGATGCAGGCGGATATCAAGCGCCGCATCTCGAAGACTAAAGACCTCCTCGAGAAGAAGTCGGGGGTGAAGCGCTACAATCCCTATAAGGTGGAGCGGGAGGGGGCCGGCCAGATCGCCGTCGTGGGGGCGCCCAACTCCGGCAAGTCCGCCGTGGTGGGAAGGCTCACCAACGCCAAGTGCCAGGTGGCGGACTACCCCTTTACGACGACAAAGCCGATACCGGGGATGATGGCCTACGAAAACGTGCAGGTGCAGCTGGTCGATCTCCCACCCGTTTCGGTCGAATACACCGAGCCGATCATGGTGGGGATGATAAGAAACACCGACGGGATCGTTCTCGTCTTCGATCTGTCGTCGGATGATCCCTTGAGGGATATCGAGGAAGTCAGGGAGATACTTTTCGACCATAAGTTGGAGATAAAAGGAGATCCGAAAACAAAGTTCACGCCTGACGGCATAGCCCACCTGAAGGCGATTTTTGTGGGAAACAAGCTCGACGTCGAGGGGGCGGCCGAAAAACTCAGCCTTGTGAGGGAGCTGTACGGAGGGGAGTTTCCCGTCCTCGGTGTTTCGGCAAACAACGGGGCCGGTCTGGAGGATATAAGGGGCAAGGTCTTCCAGATGCTCGATATCATCAGGGTCTATACGAAGTCCCCCGGCAAGAAGCCCGATTTTTCCGATCCCGTTACCCTCAAAAAGGGGGCCACCGTCATTGACTTCGCATCCCACATACACAAGGACTTCGCCAAAGAGCTGAAATTTGCGCGGATCTGGTCAAAAAGCGCGAATAAGTACGAGGGCCAGAAGGTAAACAGGGACGAATCATTAACTGACGGGGACGTCATCGAGCTCCATATTTAGCGGCTCCCGGGATGGTGAAGATGGTGGGTAATCACGCTGCTTGTCGAGGGTTTTAATTAATGAACGAGGTATTTAATATGCCCGGGGGCAATGTCGAGGACGAAGGGTCGTCCCCGGATACTTGGGGTGGTAGACGTTCGCTGTTTGATGCAGGTTAGAAAAAATTACGAGCTTATGGCGGGATTATCTCGTATACTTGAGGGGATGAAGGCGTTCGCCGCGGCAGGTCTGTATCCGAAGGCGGGTCGCCACGACAACGGGGATTGCCGCATATCTTAAATCTTAAGGTTGTATTATAATAAAGATAAGGTCGATGGGCGGGGAGGTGGGGGGATCGGCGTGGAGGGAGGTCGGCATATCCCCGCCGGTATCAGCGGTCGGTATGGCCGGTATTTTCGGGAGGCCGGCCATGATAAGTGCGCGAAGTTTTGATAGAGGGCGGATCTTGGAGATTTTTTAAATTAGTGGAACTTATAGGAGCATAAAATGAAAGGGAGCGGATGGCGTTTTATAATAGCGATGGCGGTCATCGGACTGGCCGTCTACTACTTCGTCATAAAGGAAGAAACAACGGTAGAGAAGCCCGTCGATGACACTACGATCTGGGCCGATAAGGTCGACGCCGTCGCCAAGATGAAGCTTGATATGGGGGCCATTGCGCAGGCGGAGTTCAACGCCAAGATGTTGGACGGGAAGTTCATCGAGTGCGCCCCGAATCCTCCGGAGATCCCCGATTATATAACAGACTGGAAGGCGGGCGTGGCGGAGGGCTGGAATGAGCTGGGAGTCACCTTCGGAAGTAAGACGTGGTTTCAGTACGAGGTGGAGGTTACGGGAGAGAAGAGCTTTATCATATACGCCAGGACCTATGCGGAGGGGCCCCTCCTAGAGTACACGATGGACGAAAACAAGACCCTCAGAAAATCGAAATAGTCGTCTATGTCCCTGGGGCTATATCTGAAGCCGAGTCGTTTTTGACGTTGAGGATTGTTGGGTGTCTTACGGCGGTCGATATTAAATTACGACATTGATTTGAGATACTAATTTGACATATCGGCCTGAACCTTTTGTCAAGTTTTTGGAGCAAGCCCGTGACGAAGATTGAAAAAGAGGCGATCCTGATGATCGCCGACATAAGCGGCTACACGAAGTTTATGGTGTCAAACCAGATGGACCTTGTCCACGCCCAGGTCATCATAAACGAGCTTATAACGACTATCATAAAACAGGTCAAGATTCCCCTCGAGATCTCGAAGTTGGAGGGGGACGCGGTTTTCTTCTTCGCCGAGAAGACGGACGAGCCGGGGAGATGGGAGATCATAAAGCGGGAGATAGGCCAGAGGCTCATAAAGTTTTTCGAGGTTTTCACGGATAAGGTCAACGAGCTCTCCGAGTCCAACACCTGCAGGTGCAGCGCGTGCACCAACGTCGATAAGCTGAATCTCAAGATCATCGTTCACTCGGGCACCGCCCTCTCTTACAGGATAGACAAGTTCTCCGAGCTTTCCGGTGTGGACGTCATCATAGCCCACAAGCTGTTGAAGAACAGCGTCAGGTCGGACCGTTACATCCTAATCACGGAAAAGGCCTTTAATCTGATCAAGTTTCCTAAAAACGTAAGATTTGAGAAGAGCAAGGAGAATTACGAAGAGATAGGGGGTGTCGGCACCTATATATATTTCCCCGGGGGTGACGATAATCTTGACCACGGCTACGCGGCCTACTCCTACAAGGTCAAGAACATGGCCATAAAGATGATGCTCCCTCTCTTGATAAGGTTCGGGATCAAAAAACTTAAGAGATTCAACAATATCCCGGAATTGTCCCCCTGATCGCTTTGACTGAGCTTTTTCGGGATTTTCCTGTGGCGCAGGGAAAAGAAGCAGTTTCTAAACAGGATGCGCTATTATGGCGTCATGCAGATTTAGCCTTTGCCGTCTCCATCTCCTTTATCTGCTCCTGTATCTCGGAGTATCGTTTTTCTGTTATCGGATAAAAATAAAGTACCAATGCGGCCAATATGAATACAGCAGCCGAGATCGGACCCAGCAGCAGCCTGATGCCTAATTCCGCGCTGGGGGTCTGCGGCAGGGCGCCCTTGACGTAACCCATAAGCTGAAGGATCCAGCCCATTGAGAGAGCAGCAAGCGCCTGGCCGAGCTTGAATCCCCATGTCCAGATGCCAAAGAACGAGCCTTCCCTCCGTTCGCCTGTCTGGAGATAGCCGTATTCGATTGCGTCGGCCACTATCGTGAACGGCGGTACATACAGAAAGCCGAGCCCCGATCCCATTATGAGCATCATGATCATCGTGAAGTTGACCGGTTTCTTGTCACCGAACATGAACAGCGCCACCAGTCCAGCCGAGAAGATGACGAAACCCGCCCCATAGACGAGCTTCTTGCCGAACTTCTTGCTCAACAGAACGCTGACCGGAATGAACAGTAAGGCGGTTCCGATCAGTATCAGCATCGCCTTCGTTATCTCGTCTTTCGGGTTCATCACGTTTCTTGCGGCCAGGACGTAGTCGAAGTAATAGGCGGCCACCTGGCTCACGATCGTAAGAGCGATTATGTGGAGAATGTAGGTGGAGAGTATGAGAAGATAGGGCCCGTTCTTGAAGACCTCGATATATGTCTTGAAAAAGCCCATGGACCTGGCCGGCTTCAGCTCTGCCGGCTCTTTTGTGGTAAACACTGTGATAAAGGCGGTCACCATCATTAACCCTCCGAAGACGGCTCCGAGGAGGATGAAGCCCATGTCCTTGTCCTTCATGAGGCCGATTATCGGCCAGGCTGCGCCTGCACCCGCCAGGGTGCCGATCGCGGCGAATCCGAACCGGTATCCCGTCAGCGACGTCCTTTCATGATAGTCGTCGGTGAGCTCCGGCGTCAT
>JAFGIX010000070.1 GCA_016929395.1 Candidatus Zymogenus saltonus | reverse complement strand
CGGCTGGGGATTCCTCGAGGGCCATCCTCTTGCACTCCTCGATGCTCCTCGGCCTTGCCCCGGTCTCGTCCTCCTGGGCGATAGCCGCCCCGGAAAAGAAGATCAGAGATGCCGCAAAGATTATCAGAATGAGACCACACGACCGGTTGAAACAATTTCTTTTATATCCATTTCCGTAATTTCCGGCGGCATCGATACTTTTTCCAATTTTGTCTTTCATATATTGACCTCTATCTTACACACTATATCTAAATAAAATGCCATAAAAAATGCAGAACAAAAAGCCCCCTGTTCGACTCTTCATTTTGCATCCAATCCACCTGAAGTTCAACTTATGCCTGAACAGAAATTTAACTAACCAGTTAGTTAACTACTTTACCCTATTAGTGAAACCATGTCAAGAAAAAAACGCCGATTTCGATATTATTGCCGATCTTGTTGATGGATTGGGGGGGAAAGCCTCGGGGTGGGCGAAGGTATATCGAAGGGCGAAGGGCCGTCAAAAGTCCAGAGGGACGCCGTCTTCAAGATCCGATTCCAAATCCAGTGACGATCCCACGTACGTGAGCTCGCTAATGTCAATAATGAGTCTCACGATCCTTCCCCGAATCTCCGCCCCCACCAGAAAGCCCTTGAAGCTCGCCACGTCGTCCCTCTTGACCTCGGTGGGGGCGACAACCCTGAGAAAGAGGATCTTCATCTCGAAAGGAAAGAGAACGCCCCCGGTGGCGTCCCCGCCCTCCTCCACGCCCTTAAGCGTCAGGGTCACCGCGTCCTCCTCATGGAAAGGGGGGCCTGTCGCCCTTCCCGTCCCCTCGATTCTTTTGCCGGAGAGAAAAGTCCTAAAGTGCTTTGAAAATCTCACCTCGTCGCCGATCAGGGGATAGAGCTCTTCGGTCACCCCCTCCGGCGTCAGTATCTCCCTCTCAAACGACTTTTTAAGGAGGTACGCCAAAACAAAGACGACAACGAGGAATAATACGGTATATGGATTTATAAAATCGATTAGGAACATAACAAAAATGGGAGGGGGCGGTCACCTCCCCCCGCCTCTTAATTAATCAACCATCCACATCCCTACTTCTTCACCGGATCGAGAAAACCGGGTTTGGCGAACTCGATATCCGACCAGTCGTAGAAACCCTTTCCGCTCTTCATGCCCAGCTCGCCCCTGTCGATCATCTCCTTCAGGGCATCCGGGGGCTTGTCCTTGGGATCTTTTGTATCGTTGTAATATGCCATCTCTATATCGTATACTACGTCGAGCCCGACGAAATCCATGGCGCCGAATGGGCCCGCGGACATCCCGGAAAAGATCATCCACCCCCTGTCCACGTCCCTGATATCCGCGTCGTCCTCGGCCCATATCTTGAGGGCCTCCTTCTTTATCGCCCTCCACACCCTGTTTACCACAAAGCCCATGCACTCCTTTTTGGTAATAAGTGGAAGGCACTTTATGCTTCTGACCCACTCCTCGGCCGCATTTATGGTCTCTTCTGTGGTCTTGGTACCCCTCATTATCTCGACGTAATAGCGCTCCGGAATCGGGGAGGCAAAGTGTATATTTGCGACCTTGTCCAACCTTTCCACCGCGTCTTCGATCATCGATACGGGCAGCGAAGAGCTGTTAGTCCCGAAGATGGCATAGGGCGGGGTCTTCTCGTCCATCTCCGAAAAGACCTTCCTCTTGACCTCGACGCTCTCCGCCACCGCCTCGATCACGAGGTCGGCGTCTTTCACCGCATCTTCGAGCTTCTCGTGAAAGGTTATTCTCTTGTCCGCCTCCGATGAATCGCCCTCATGCTGCGCAAAGTGGGCGTCGTTGTGATACTTGGTTGTGCCCCTCGCCGCCTCGATGACCTCCTTTTTAATATCGAACAGTCTGACATCGTAGCCGTACACGGCCGCCCGGGACGCAATTTGGCTCCCCATAAAACCGGCCCCGATAATTGCCACGGTCTTGATCTCTCCGGCCATCTTTTCACCTCCTGATAAACGTCAACGGGAATTTGAAGCACATCAATAAAAATCTAAAAAAATTTCGGCAGAGTAACAGGCCGAAAACGCACATCGGACTCATCCGCACTTTTTCGGATCGAGAAATTCCGGCTTAACAAACTCCGGATCGGGCCAATCGTAAAAGCCCTTTCCGGTCTTCATCCCCAAATCTCCCCGATCGACCATGGCCTTCAATCCCTCGGGGGGCCTGAACCTCTCCTCGCCCTTCTCCTCGAAGTAGGCCTTTTCAATCGCGTAGACCACATCGACCCCGATATAGTCTATCGCCCCGAAGATCCCGGCCTGCATCCCGGTAAGCTTTATCCACCCCCGGTCTATATCCTTGTAGTCGGCGATGCCGTCCTCCCACATCTTTAGGGCGTCCCTCCTGGCGGAGTGCCAAACCCTGTTTACCACAAAGCCCATCGACTCCTTCGCCGCTAAAAGGGGGATGCAGTCGATGCTCTTAGACCATTTGACCGCCAGATCGATCACCTCGTCGGTCGTCACCGATCCCCTCATAAGCTCGACGAAATTTCTCTGCGGAATCGGCGATGCGAAGTGGATGTTGAGAACCCTCTCCTTCCTTTTGTCCACAACGGCCCCCTCCATCTTCGACACGGGTAGGGAGGAGCTGTTTGTCGCGATGATCGCACAGGTAGGGGCCTTCTCGTCTATCTGGGAGAAGACCTTCCTCTTTACCTCCACGTTTTCGGACACCGCCTCGATAACGAGGTCGGCGTTTTCAAGGGCCTTATCGAGGTCATCGAAAAACTTCGTCCTGTTGAGGACCGCCTTCAGGTCGCCCCCCTTGGCGTCTATGTACCCCTCGGTGAAGAACCTTGTCATCTCCTCCCCCTTCTTCAACTGATCTGCGCTCACGTCAAAGAGCGCCACGTCGTACCCGTAGATCGAAGCCCTGGAGGCGATCTGGCTCCCCATAAAACCGGCCCCGATAATTGCCACGGTTTTTATCCCCTCTGTCATGGTATCCGCTCCTACAGATTAAATACATAATACATAAAAACTAATCCAGCTCTTATATTGCAGAACTTTCGGCGACATTAATGAAATGTGTCCCGCCACCTCCCAGGTGAAAAAATACCACAACGGGGGCCGTGAAATCAACGAGATTTTATCTTGAGGTCGATTTTTCGGGCGGGTTAGAAGTAGTAGCGCACCTGGAAGTAGTAGAGATCGGGCCTGAGCCTGTATTCGCTCCCCATGTCCCCCACACCTATCTGCGCCCCTATCTTGAGATAGAGGTTTTCGGTGGCCGAATATTCAAGGGACGGGGAGAAAAGGGCGCTCTGGTCGTCGATGTTGTAGAAGCAGGCAACGTCCCCCCGAAGAATGGGCGTAAACTCGTAGCCCAGGCTTCCGAAGACGTAGTTCTCGCCCAGGTTCAGCTCCTTTCCTTCGGCAAGGGCGGTGAAGTTGTAGTTCTCCCTGTTCGCCTCTCCCTTCCCGTTGTAGTAGTACTCAAGGAGCACGGAGAGGGTGTTGGGGAACAGGTACTCCACCCCCAAGACCGCCCTGATGTATTCCTTTTTCGTCCACTGGACGGAAAAACCGAAGGGGGCAAACCTGTCTTCGATCAGGTAGGACTCGATATCATCCTCCATGTAATAAGCAAACTCGCCGTATAATCCCACATCTCCGATCTGGCCCGCAAAATCTAAGCCGTACACCTCCCTGTCTTTAAACCTCCCGGCCATGAGTCCGAAGTCGTAGTCGAGAAAATTGGTGTAGATGCGAAGGGCGTAGGACGCATAGTCCATATTCTTGGTCGGCGCAAAGACGAGGGAAAGCCCGGAGAAATCCCCCAGGGGAATCTCGCAGAGGAGGGCGTCCACCCCCACCCTCTCCTCCTTGTCGATGTCGGCGGGGTTGAAGGGATTGAAGAGGTCGGTCGGGCTGATAAATTTTGCCACCCCCCACGCTATCCGCTGTCTTCCGACCATGACTGAGAAATAGTCCGCAAAAAACGAGAGATAGGCGCGGTCCAGGGTGTGGGCCGCTACGACGTACCTGTCGCTATTGAGTCCCCAGTAGAGGTCGAACAGCTCGTCCGGGTCCCCGGACGCCATCTCTCTGGTGGCCTCATCCTTTAAAGACTCGCCGGAGATCAAGGCTATCTCGTAGTGGAGCGTAGCCTTGACCCTCCTCTTCCAGGACGCCTCGAGCTTGAGCCTCACCTTGGAGAGGCTGTCGACCCCCCTCATCTCGCTGCTGTAGGTGTAGGTGGTCAGGTTCTTCATATACCCGCCGACCTTCACGTCGAAGTCGTCGGTCTTTATTATCTCCCTCGACTGGGAAAAGGAGGGAGTGGCAGAAAAGAAGAAGATAAATATGAAAAGGACGACGGCGATTAAAACCGACTTCATTCCCATCCCGGCGACCTCCCTTTTGTTCCCGAGTTCCGCCTTCATAGCAAATCTTTTATCCCTATTATTTCTTTATATCCTCGACGATCTTCCCGTCCTTCAGCTTTACGAGCCTCCTGGAGTGATCCATGACCATCTTGTCGTGGGTCGAAAAGATAAACGTCACGCCGCGTCTCTCGTTCATCTCGCCCATCATAGTAAGGAGGGATTCTCCCGTCTCGGAGTCGAGGTTGGCCGTTGGCTCGTCGGCCAGGACCACTTCGGGATTTGAGACGATTGCCCTCGCCACCGCCACCCGCTGCTGCTGGCCCCCGCTCATCTCGTTTGGACGGGCGTCGATATAGTCCGCAAGCCCCACATCCTCCAATATATCCACCGCGCGCCTCTGTCTCTCCTCTTTCGGCACCCCCTGAAGGAGCATGACGTACTCCACGTTTTCGAGGGCCGAGAGCACCGGAATCAGGTTGTAGGACTGGAAGATGAAGCCGAGGTTTCTGAGCCTCATATCGGAAAGCTCCGACTTGGATAGGCCGGAGAGGTCTTTGCCGCCGACCACGACGCTCCCCCCAGTGGGAACGTCCAGCCCCCCTATGATGTTTAAGAGGGTCGTCTTGCCCGATCCGGAGGGCCCGGCTATGGCCATAAACTCCCCCCCGTCAACCGTAAGATCCACCCCCCTCAGGGCGTTCACCTTTACCTCCGACTCCTCGTATGTTTTTACAAGCTTTCTGGTTACGATGATTTTATCGGTCATAATCACACCTTTGATTGAAACAGCAGCTCTTGATTAAACTCTTATTTTCCCTTTCCTTTAAATTTATCTCCCTACACCGATCTGAACGCCTTGACCGGCGTAAGCCTCATTATCTTTACCGCCGGGTAAAGGGCCGAGAGAACCGCCGCGATAAATACCGAGGCGGAAGACCAGAAGACGTTGTAGGGTTTGATTATCGGATATACGGTGGTCCCTATTCCACCCATATACTTGAGGCTTTCGGACCAGATTGAAAAATCTATCCCCGTTTTCAGGAGGACGGCGTAGATGATTATTGACACCACCCAGCCGAAGACGAGTCCCATGAGCCCCAGAAAGAAGCCCTCCCACATCACCATGCCGAACACCCTTATCGGTTTGGTTCCTATCGCCATGATTATTCCTATCTCCCGCGTCCTCTCGAGGACGCTCATGAGGATCGTGTTCACGATCCCGAACGCCATGGCAATTATCACAATTATAAAGACGATGTAGTTAAAGGCCGAAAACATCTCCACCATCTGTACGATCAGGGGGATTATCTCCTTCCACGTGCTCGCCCTGAGGCCATGCACCCCGATCTCCTTGTTGACGTTAAACGCCAGGAGATCAACGTTTTCGAGGCTGTCGGACATCAGGGCAATCTCGGAAACCCTGCCGTTCATATCGAAGAGTACCTGGGAGTCCGCCATGTTGATGTATACGTTGTATTTATCGTATTCCGGCGACGTGGAAACGAATATCCCCTTGACCCTGAAGGCCGCCGAGACGATCTCCGTCGCCAATCCCTGCCCCCTCAGGACTATCTTGTCGTCCAGCCCCACCTTGAGCTTTTCGGCCAGAGACCTCCCGATGTAAATCTCCCCCTTCTCCCCGGTGAGGAACTCCCCCTCCTCTTTATACTTCTTAATGAAATTCAGCTTCGGCTCCCTCTCGTGGTCCACCCCCCAGATAAGGACACCGGAGGAAGACTCCGCGGAGGAGATGAGGCCCCTTACCTTCACCCTCTCCGCATATGCCTTCAGGTTCGGCGTGCCCTCAATCCTCTTGATCACATAGCCGGGATTTCTTACGTTCAACTTGACGCTCATGTTGTCGAGGAATCCATCCTTGTGTATCTGGACGTGACCTACGCCATTCTCTATGGCCACCTCCACCATGTCCGCGCTCATCCCGTCCATAAGGGCGATCATAAAGACCATCCCCAGAAGCCCCACCACAATGGCGGTCAAGATTACGCCGGATCGGCGCCTGTTCCTCCAGATATTTCTCCATGCCAGTTTTATCGTCATTCCCATAATATTTCCCTATACATATCTCAAGGCCCTGACCGGCTTAAGGCGGGAAGCCTTTATAGCAGGATAGAGGGCGGACAGAAGCGTGGACAAAACGATGATTATATCTGTCAGTAAAAAGACCCACACATAGATCTTCGTATAAATATATGGATCCATCCCGAAGGTCTCGAGGCTTGCACTGTATGATGACAGGTCGAAAGGCACGACGGTGTAGTAGTAGGCTATCGCGAATCCAAGGATGTTTCCCACAATGACTCCAAGGACGGCGATGAAAAAGGACTCGGTGAGGATGAGCCTTACTAAATTTGCCGGTTTCGTCCCCAGCGCCATCATTACCCCGAACTCCCGGTAGCGCTCCATCACCGACATCAAGATGGTGTTCAATATCCCGAATATGACAACCAGCATTATCATCCCGAAAAAGATGTACCCGAAGACGTTGTCCAGCTCGATCACCTGAACGAGCTCCGGCAAGAGCTCGTCCCAGGTCATCACCTCGTATTCTTCGAGATCGACGATCCCCTTTATATCCCTGGCCACTTTCTTCAAGGCCCTCGATTCGGAGAGAAATAAGGAGACCTCAGAGACCCTGCCCTCCATCGACAGGAGGTACTGGACGGCGGCGAGATTTATGAAGGCCATGGACCTGTCCATCTCCGGCGATCCGCTCCTGAACGTCCCGGTAAGATTGTATACCTCCGCACTGATTCCCCCGTAGAAGTCCTGACAGATAACGACAATCTTGTCGCCCACGTCCACGTTCAGGTTCTTGGCCAGAGTCTCACCAAGAAATATCCCCTCCAGGTCGCCCGGCTTAAGATATTCTCCCCTAAATTTCTTCTTCTCGATGGAGCTGAATTTCAGCTCCCTCTCCGGCTCCACCCCGATCAGGAGGACACCGTCCGTATCGGCGCCGCTGGAGATAAGGGCGTCCACGTTCAGACGCCTGACGTACGCCTCGATCCGCTTGTCGTTGTCCAGGAAGCTTATCAGCTCCTCCGGGGGGGCGAAGCTCTTGTAGATCGTCTTGTCATCCCAGTACCCCAGGTCGTGGACCTGGAGGTTGCCGGTGTGAATCTTAAGGGTGTTGTCGATCATCTGCTCGTGCTCGCCCACGGCGAAACACCAGCTGAAGATCGAGAGCGTAACGGCAAAGACCACGGCGGAAACCGTGATTATCGTCCGCCTCTTGTTGCGCCAGATGTTCCTCCACGCCAGCTTGATGATAAGATACCTTCCATCTTCCATTTGGCTTAATCCCGTCATTTTTTTTTAAACAAAAATCTCCCGGAGCCTATTGTGAGGGGATTATACCCCTTTTCAGGTTCGAATACGAGAAGATTTTGTCGCTTATCGGCACATCGAACTTGATCTCGTCTACAATGACGATCGTCTTATGATTCTTTTTGTTCTTCGGCTCCATAGTCCAGACGGTGGGATACGCCCGTTTTCCCATCTTCACTATCTTGCTCATGGTCATGATCCTCATCAGCTTCCCCTTTTCGTCGTAATATTCGTACTTCAGCGGGGCGTAGTCGCTCACCCTGACATATACCAATATCTTCCCCCAGACCACCGGCGCATCCGGCTTTGCCGTAAGCTCGAGGGTATACGCCTCCCCCTCGCTCAACACGCTGTTCTCCAAAAGGAACGGCATGTAGTCATCCACGATGGACGACTCCCGAACGAGGTCGTCGTTCGTAAAGTCGGAGCCCATCCACGAATTCATCATCATAGATGGGGGTATATCTATGATCATTTCCGCCGAGTGAATGTAGTTCCACATGTTGTTTTCGACCTTAAGGAAGACCGTTCCCGCCTCTTTTGCGGGAGAGGTGATCTTTACGAGGGAGAGGTCCTGGCCCTTCTCCCAGTACTCCATTGTGATGGTCCTCTCAAAGTTCGGGTTGGTCACGATCATGGTAAGCTTTCCGATGTTGGACTGGCCTCTCATGATATCCTCGGCCCTTTTTACGATCTCCTCGGCCGTAAGCTCGGCAGCGATGGCCGCCTTAAAGAGTCCCATCGCCAAAACCGCTGCGAAAACCGCCGTTATTCGTTTCATTGTTTTCCTCCTGTGATAAGGGCTTTCTTTCCAATATTTTTCTGGATTCCCGATTTATCGGGAATGACAGTATTTTTTTATTGATTCCTTCTTCTTAAGGAAATGACATTTTTACCGTTTTTATCTGTATCCCCGCTTTGGCGAGTATGACCTTTGCTGTTTCAATCTTGATTCCCGTTCTCGCGGGATCAGCTTTCCTTTCACCCTTTCCTACTATTATTGTGACGACGCCTTTTTTACAATCCACAATCTTATTTCGGATTACAGCCTCCTGCCGTCAAACTGTTGCTATCCCAACCCCGCCATGACGACAAGTAACCACCCTTTGACATTTCACCACCAATCCGACCCTGGAATCATTAAAACGTCTTTGATACTACCATCTCATGACACGCTTTTCAAGAACTCCTCCAACGAATTAATGTACTCCTTGAACGCAAGCCTCCCCTTCTCGGAAATACTGTACGTTGTTCTCGGTTTGTTTGCCACAAACTCCTTTTTCATAAAAATATACTCATTCTTCAAGAGAACCTTCAGGTGCGCGTTGAGGTTGCCGTCGGAAAGCGAGAGGGACTTCTTAAGCTCCGTGAAGCCCGATTCCCCCTCCGCCATGAGCTTTGTCATTATCCCGAGCCTCGCCCTCTCGTGTATCACACGGTTTAAGGCATCGGTCAACGGCCCCTTCTCTTTTTTATCTTCATGAGTCATATCTATTCACAAAATAGTCTGTGACTTTCCAATATTAATTAAATATCGAGCAATTAAATGTCGAGCTTCTCATAATATTCACCGATCCCCAAAATTCCACCGACTCTCTAAGCTATATCAGGTAAATAGTAATCCCAAGCTGAAAGAGAGAGATGACCAGGGTCGAGACCAGGATGAAAAGGGAGATCGGCGTTTTAAATTCATCCCTACCTTTTGCCATGAAATAGGTGTGTATGGCAAAGGCGAATACGCCCACAAGGCCCAAGGCCAGCGAGAATATCAGCCCGGAGGCCGCCCCGCGGTCTAAAAGGACGGCCCCATAAATGGCCAGAAAAAAGAGGGGAAAGTGAAGTATCAGAAAGAAGGTTATCCCCCCCGGGATTCTCATGAGGTTCCACTCCTTCCAGTAGGCGGAGTCTACCTCGTGATTGATCAGGAAAACGGCGTTGACAAGATACACCCAGAACAGCAGCTCCCACATTTTTTTCTCCTTTTTAAGACAAACGGTTGTGTTTATAAAAGACACCCCGACCTATAATAAGCGGCTCTCTTGTGCCATCAGCGGCAAAATATTCCTGAGGCGGAGGTCTAAAACTTGCCGACGATTATCAATATCCCTACAACGACAAAGAGGCCGCCCGCCACATACTGAATAATGCTTGCCGACACGTACTTGGCAATAACACCGCCCAGCAATACCCCTATGAGAGACGTAAGTGCAAGGGCTAAAACCGATCCCAAGAATATCGAGAGGAGCCCCTTGTGGTTTTCCGCCGCCAGGGCCATGACCGCAAGCTGCGTCTTGTCTCCGAGCTCCGCCAAAAATATGGTTCCAAATACAGTGAAAAATAGCTTCAGGTCCATCAAATACTCCTTTGTTCCGAGACGGCCTCTATCTATTTGCCGCCCGATAATTTCCTTTCAAATCCATCTCAATTTCAATTAAAATCGCTCCCATTCTCGAAAAGAGTTCTTCCCCTTTCTAATTAAGTATTCAGCCAGATTCACCACTTGAAAACCGTTCCCAGTCAATGTCTCGAATCAAGCCAATCAACTTCTGCATTCTTTGAACCTCAAGACTCCAAACCCCTACTTCAGATTGCCCTCGTCAACCCCCCACGCCTCCGCATACTCCGGGTAGTTTTTGAAAAAGACAACCCTCACATCCTCCGGCGCCCGGTTTGCGGGACAAGACAAACAGAAACAGCGGCTGCACTGTGTCCTCTGCACCGTCCACACCCACACGAATCCCCCCCAGATTACGAGGAGAAGAAGGAGCCAAAGCCTCCCCACGATGAAAAATGGAATCGGGTAGAGAAAGAGGACGGCCACGTAGATAAGCCAGGCAGCCTTTTCAGCCCTGTTCAGCGGCTTTCGGTTGATCTTCGGGAGCTTGGGAAGCCCCCAGTTTGCGTGACACTTGAGGGTGAAGCCGTCCTCCGCGTAGTGGGGGCAGTGACGGCAGAGGAGATACGCCTCCACAAAACCGAAGAAGACAACGGCGAGCCCCGCCCATATCCAGAGCCCGGTCCAAAATTCCCCGATCACCATCCCGGCGATAAAGGGGATAAACCACGTAACAAACAGGACGGCGAAATCGATAAGGTCAAGCTCCGTGTGGACGCAGAGGAGCCTCCCCTCTATTTCGCAGCCTTCACAAGACCTTCTTACACACGCCTTTGCGGTCTCTTTGCTTACGTCAATTTTTTCCAAATCCGCCATAACGGCCTCCCAACCATCGAGAAAACGATTGACCTATTTCCTTCTCTTTGTCAGATAGGCCAAGCCCCAGAAGAGAGAGACGGCCCCCCCGAAACCGAGGCAGACAAGTCCCATCTCCGGCATGATAAACGCGATAATGGAGGCCACAAAGGTGAGGCCCCCGAATACCCATATCCCTCCCGGGAAAAAGAGGCCGGCCACAAACATCATGGCTCCGAGGATGAGAAGCCATGCGCCGGGGATATAGGAAGGGAATCCAATGTGTATCAGGAGGAGGGTCAAAATCAGGCCCTGGACGCTCATGACCGTCTCGGTCGCGAAAATCCTTACGGTCACGGTGGAGATGATAATCCTCCCGGTATCCTTGGCGCCCTTAAAGAAATAAAAGGTCTCAACGCCGGAGGCAAACGTAAAGACGATTATCCACAAGACCCAGAGTGTCTTTGAAACGCCGAGATCTGGGGGATGCGAGATTATCCGCTCGGTAAGCATTACTCCGATTATTATAGCGACTCCCCAGGCGATTCCCGACCAGCCCGATATGAAGAAATCCTTCGTCCCCTCCATCACCTCGCGGATGTACCTGATCTCCTCAAGAGCGATATCAACGCTTTCGGCGACGTTATTGACCGCCGCTTTATCGTCCCTTGTGCCTTTATCTGCATCCTTTTTTCCCCCTCTGCTCATTGTGTCCTCCAGTCTTCTTTTTCCAAAGTATCCATATCTCTCAAAAATTGCCACTTTGATTAATGACTTGATTTTCTTCCTACCCCGACCATCCTTTTCCTCGACATCTTTAGCATGAATCAACCGGTCAAGTCGCAGAGTCCTTTGTATTGCAAAGCTCTCTGCATATTAAATATCATGTGGGGTAATTGATGTCAAGAAAAAAATGGCCTTTTTTAGATTAAAAATCGGGGAGGATAAAGACCCCGAAGCGACGGATCAAGAGATACCAGAGAGTAAAGGTTGCGACGAGTAAGGTTACGATTACGACCGCGCGGACGGCCGGGTGGGCCGATTTCAGGGCGGACCTTCCCCTCTCGATCTTTTTAACTCTGTCTCCCCCGATTACGACGATCGCGGCCTCCATGATGTAGAGGAAGAACTTCAGCGTGACAAAGGCAAGGAGGATGGCCAAAATGACCCTGACCGAGAGCTCGGCGTTTTTGCCTATCGCCGGGGCGAAGACGACCATCAGGACGGCGACGCCCGTAACTGCCCCTATCGTGGCGACAACGATAAGGAGGAGCCTTATGTCTTCGGGGATTTTCATTTTCGTCTCACGGCCTGGTTTTTACCAATAGTATCAGATTTTTCCCTCGACATCCACGATTTTTATTAAGCGGGGTTTCCGACGTTTTTCCGTTATTGTCTGCCTTGACCGAATCAGCCGCAGGGTCTATAATTAATGTGAGGGGTCTTTTTGCCTCCGTGATTTGGGGGGTCAAGGGTGAAAATAAAGGTTGAGACCTACAGCGGGTACAAGGCGGACGAGCGGCCGACCGTGTTTTACATCGGCAACAGGAAACACCGGATCGTCGAGGTGACCGACCGCTGGTACGACCCTTCGGCCGATTACTTCAAGGTAAAGGCGGAGGACGGCGGGGTTTATATCTTGGTCCGCAATCGCGAGGGCGATTTCTGGGAGCTCAGGGGGTTTTTCAGGGAGTGAGGGATTTAAAAATTTAAAAGATAGAAAAACTTATAAAACAGCATTTTTTGTTTATTATTGGTAATATTTTAAATTTTTTACTTGACAGGACGTTACAATTATGTATAGTTTTATAAGTTTACCTTAAAATTGTATTAGGAGACAAGAATGAGTTCTTTAGCAGGGGTGATTACAGGTTTATCAGAAAAGGATTTGAGAAAATATGACTTCACTACCATAATGTCTAAGGATGAAGTCCGCTGGCCTCGAGGTGTTCAGCCACGCGGTAATCCTCGCCTTAGTGCCGGCATGATTATTGGCTTTGAAGACCGTGATGAAAAACGCCGTAAAATTAAGTCTTCTAAAACCAAGGGTTTCAAATAAGAAATTATATAAAACCTAATAATTAGTAATGCCTATAATTTATATAGAGGTATAAGTATATGGGATTGCCGTATTTAAACAATTTTGAAAGTGATTATAAATTTATAGTACAATTTTTTAGAGAGGAAATAAAGGGATTAGTTATTGCCGCAGAAAAGTTCGATATTAAACAAAACCTCTCCATAACTGCAATTTCTGAATTACGTTCTGCTTTTGACCACCTTATGAGGGCAGATTCCGCTAAATATGGTATATATTCCGAAGAAGAGATTTTCGAGGAAAGCGGATTAGGCATTGTTGAATATTATAAAACAAATTTAGATAAGGCATTGGCACATCTTTTTCGTGCTGGCTACGATGCATACGATATTATAGCAATAGGATTAATTGACCAAATTGATAGTATGTTAAATGAAATTTCTCCAAAAACATGTATATACAGTAATAACTGATGCCGCTCAACTACAAAAAAAATATGAAGACGCAAAAAAGCAGGCTTCAGAAGCAAAACTAAATAAGGATATAGAATCCGTTGAAACCGAGAGAGCTCATTTTAAGGAATATGAAAAGGCCGGAAAGGAATTGGTAGAAATAAAGGATGAGATCTTAAAATATTATACGCAACTTGTAAAATTTGATAAAACTTCTAAAAGGGAGAAAAATATCATTTTCATTTACGGTTTTCTTTCTTCCGGTATAATAGCGCTACTTTTTTATCTCCTATCAAGAATGTGATTTTTTCAAGCCATTTTTCAAATAATTATCCGTATTATCAACCGAAGGTTTTTATTCACGGATAACCGAGCAAAAACATTTCAAATTCCTCAAAATGTAAAAAAGCACTTGATTTGCACTGCTTAACGTCAGTCCCCTTCTATTTAAATTGTAGGATGAAATCATATACCACTATATCACTATATTTATTTATATTCCTTTTTCAAAACAGTCTATACACACCAATTCAAATAGTGTATCAACTATTCTCTTTATCCCGCTCCGGATAAAGCGTGACGGCGCAGTCGGGGCAGATGCCGTGGGTGAACTCCGCCTCGGAGCGCTCGCCGATGTATTGCTCTATTTGCCTCCAGTAGCCTTCATCGTCCCTTATCTTTTTGCAGTTTGCGCATATCGGCAGCAGCCCGGAGAGCTTCTTGACCTCGGAGAGGGCCTTTTGCAGCTCATTAATGAGTCTGTCTCTCTCCTCCTCTATCCGCTTGCGATCGGTTACATCTACAACCATGGAGCGGGATTCAACTATTCCCCCATCCTTATCTATAATTGTATTCACCGAAAGACTGACCCAGACTTCTGTATTATCATGTCTTCGCATCTTGAGTTCCACATCGTTCACCTTTTCTCCGGCAATAAACTTTTTAAAGACCTGTTCCGCCTTTGCCTTTCCTCCTGGAGAATCGGCATAGAGCATGAATACCGGCTGTCCTATAAGCTCCTCCCTTGAGCACCCGATCAGCTCTTCCGCGCGTCTGTTACATCCGTGTATAATTGAATCAGTCCCGACCGAGAAGTAGGCATTCGGCGCATTTTCGTACAGATCTCGAAATTTCTCTTCGATTTTTAAGCGTTCTTTCTCAATAAGCCTGCGTTCGGATATTTCCTTTGTCAGCAATTCCTGGTTGTAGATATTTTCAAGGTTTATCTGAACGGCGTCGCGGAATTTTCCCAGAAGCTCCCTGTAGAGGTCGGAGTAGGGATTCTCCTTTTTGTCGAGAACGCAGATGGTCCCGAATATCTGACCCGTGGGCCAAAACAGGGGCAGCCCCAAATATGAGATCATCCCCAACTCTATGTCCGGATTTTGACTCCATTTGGGGTCCTTCAACGCATTCTGAACAAGCAGCTCCCTTTGCGTATCCATAACCGTCTCGCAGTATAGACCGGTGTTAAGCTCTGCCGTTTCCCCCTCCTTGTAGATGTTCTCCACATTACTGCTCTTTGCGAATACCCCGATGTCCCTATCGTGGACCCTCATTATCAGGGCCACCGGCACATTGATGATCTTCGCGATCAGATCGAGGATCTTCGTCCAGTTTTCTCCGGTATTATCCGGTATCTCTATTGAGGTCAGGACGTCGTATTTCTGTTCTTTCGCCATATAAACCTTTTTCCAATTTATAAAACGTGTTTTTCAAAACGTTGGATCGAGCGGGCAATGTCAACAAGCGGATTTTAGGATCGCAACATGAGGGGTCACGGGCATCTCCACATCGGAGATGTGGACAGAATCGGAAGACTGCTTTTGAAAGTAAATTCAATCGAGATCGGGGCGAAAACTAATTACGGATTTCGACCGTCAGTTTCTAAATAATGTATCTACTCAAAAATGCCGATAACATGCTTGCAGTGATCGTGTCCCTCCTGCACCTGGCAATACTCCTCCTTTCCCCTTAATCGGGAGAGAAATCCCGTATCGGCGCCGTTTTTCTCCATGATCATCCTCAATATGGCGAGGATCCATCCCGTGTGATAATCGCAGAAGGTCTGGTTGAAGTTGATTTTAAGGCCCGGATTTTTTTGAATGCCGTATTTCATAATCTCCGGCACGGTGGTTGCGCATGGATGGTTTTTCATCTTGGAGACTATTCTCGGGTTTTCCAGATCGAGGTTTATCTCCTCGTAATGCAGATAACCCCAACCGGTGGCGATGGTTATCGTCTCGTGATATCTGAAGAGGCTCTCATCCCACTTCGCCATGCCGCTGCCCACGGTCTCCTCGGCAAATATCTCCCCCGAATGGTAGCCCCCCCTGTAAAACAGGTTCTTCACGCCGTTTTGTCCCATCATCTCGAAGACGGAAAGGGTCATGGGAGAAAACATCAGGTTTCTGGTGGCAAAGATCGCTTTATAGCCAAGAGATTTTACGAGCCCGACATCTTCCCCCTCTTCAATATGTTTCGTTTCGCCAACGATTACATCAAACATCCCCTTGGCGGTCACGAACGCATTTTTATCTATTATGAAGTCTTCGGCCATATTTAATTCCTCGGCATACGTTATAAATTTATACCCTAATACAATTCCTTTTCTATTCAAATATTTACCAATTTCGCCTGACCGACTTTATCCTTTTTTATATAGTCGAAAGAACAGCTTAAAAAATATCTTTATACTATCCTTCTATCTTGTATTTAATACTAAAGAGGCACTCATTATCTCCCACCAATCTGCACTTGGTCTCATCCGTCGACACCGTTACTTCGTTAAAGCAGTTACCTATTCCCTGCATTAAACCCTTTACGAAGGAGCATGAAGGCTTGGTAAATTTTTCCAGCTTTTTGTAGTCTTTTAAAAGCTCTTCACATTCCGTACAGTCCGGTCTGTGGATTAGTATCTCGTTTTTATGGGCGAAATGCTCCATGGTCTTTTCGGGATCGTATCCTGCGTTTGTTATGTACGCCTTATACCCCAATTTCATCTTCTCCACGGGGTCAAAATCCATTGCGACAAGTTTTCTCATGGGCTCGGAATTCACTAAAATATTTTTGACGGTAAATATCCCGCCTCGATACATAATAGTATCGTATCCAACGTTACCGATGACTTCCCGGACTCCGGTGTAAAGTCTCGTTACATCATCATAAGCAACCCTGGCATCGGGATCGTATTCCACGGGATTTTCCACCATCCAGCCAAGCCCCGCAAAACGAAGAACGGAATTCTTGCCGTTTTTGCCCAAAATATCCTCTATAGCATCCACCACAGATCGATAAGCTAAATGAGTGAGAGAATTGGCTTTCGTCATCGTTCGGCTCCTTTTTTTTCCCCTTATACATTCATCATCAGCATTAATCCAATATAGAGTAAGAATTTTACCGAGCTTACAATTCCAATTTTTTTATCAATATTAACCACTTCAAATAGCATGCCGCTTTAAGATGATCGAGGCTGTATTTAATTGATATTTTTAGATAATTTGTCCTTATAAAACCTCCTTGATCGGTGACGAAGACATTCCCGGAAAAATCATGTAATTACAATAACTTACAAAGTCTCCTTTTGGGCCTGAAAAATCCTTTTTCCGCTGCAAATAGCTCTTGCATAATATCCAATCTTACAATATTTTTCTTTCCTAAAGCTCGATTGATTTCTGGAATCGTTGCGAATGATATACATACAATAAAATATTCCAAATTACAATACAGAATATACCTAATATCCATCCCGATGTCCATCCTAATATAAATTCCACTTGGAATTTTTTAATAAGAAACCGACTCGATTCCAACTGCCGTTAAGTCTCCACAACCTACCCTACCATAGCCCCATGAAGCTTTTCGGAAAACTCGGGGTCATCGAAATTCATTTTTGGACTGTCCCGCAAATTTCTTTATTCTTTTTCCTTCTCATAAAGGCGCTCGAAGTAATCTATTTTATACTGGGATCGCTCCAGCGTCTGGGGAGGAATCATCTTGATCACCGGCGTAAAGACCAGCTTCTTTCTGATCTCTTCCCTTATCTCATTGGCCAGGACCTCAAGCTCTTCGGTCTTTACCTCTTCCCCGTATTCCACCTTTATCTCGAGGTTGGTCCCGACCGCCGGGCCCGGCTTATAGAGGACTATTCTCATCTCGCCGGTGGTCCTCGGCATGAAGGACGAGATGACGTTCTTGACCGCCGCCGGAAAGACGTTGACCCCCTTGACCTTCAGCATGTCGTCGGTCCTTCCGATCACGTAAAAGCGCATCGACGTCCTGCCGCAGGCGCACTTCGTAAAATACGCCCTTACGAGGTCCCGGCACCTGTAGCGGATAACGGGGGTGGCCTCCCTCTTTATCGTCGTGTAGACGATCTCCCCCTCGACGCCGTCCTCACGTTTTACGGGCTCCAAGGTGACCGGATCGACGATCTCAGCCGTAACCAGCCCCGGCGAGCAGAGGTGCATCCCGTCGACCCGATCGCATTCGCTGGCCAGGTCCGCGGCCACGTCCGCCAGGCCGTAGAAGTTCCTGACCACTATTCCCCACGTCTCCTCTATGAAGGCCCTGTCCTCGTCGTTCATCGCCTCCCCCGCCAGGAATCCCTTCTTGAACCCGAGGTCTATCGGCTCCATCTTCAGGTTGTCCCTCACGTAGTCGGTGAGAAATATCGTGGCGGACGGCGAGGCGAAGAGGACCGTGGGACGGAACTCCAGTATAATCTCGAAGAGCTTATCTATCCCCGTGGTTACCACGGGCGCCGGAATTACGCAAAAACCCATCGCCTCGGCCGATACCGACTCCGAGAGTCCCCCCACAAACAAGGCGAAGTTAGCGGGGTTAACGAATGAATCCCCGGGCCTTATCCCCCCCGTGTAGGCGTGCCGGGCAAACAGCTCCTTCCAGACCTCCGCGTCGTTGTAAGTAAGGCCTATATAAAGGGACTTGCCCGTGGTGCCGCTGGTGCCCTGTATCCTCACAAGCTCCTCCTTTGCGCAGCACTGGTGACCGCCGAGACCGCCCACCTCCTCCTGGGTCTTTCTGAGGTCGTCCTTTGTAACAAAGGGGAATTTTATGAGGTCCTCCATCGATTTGAAATCCTTGGGCATAACACCCGCCTCGTCCCACATCGCCCGGTAAAAGGGGGACCTCCCATAAATATATTCAAGCTCCTTCTTCAACAACCCCTCCTCGAGCTTCTTCAGCTTCTTCGGGGCCATCGTCTCCATCTCCTCGTTCCAATATCTCCTTTCAGCCATTAACAGTCCTCCTTACAACGTAAACTCACAACATCAGTTCACGCCAAAATATTTTATTTATCCTTTATAATATACAATTGGTCTTATCGTATAGACCATAAAAATGCCCCTTCAATATGTCAGGGACTTTAATCCTTTGGATATATCAATCGATATTCTGTTTTGCGATATACTATTGTATCCCCGGAGGGTGGTCAGGGAAAAAACTTCGATCAGTAAAACATCCTGCCGTCCTATTTCACGGGGAATATACTCCTTTTGGCGGTCAACGTAAATTCCAATGATTAATTGCCGACAATACAAAGGGGAATCTTTTAATAAATCCCTCCGGCCGGCGAGCCCATAAACGGAATGTTTCTCAAGGAATTTTTAGTATCAACATCACTCTAAACCGTCTTCAACCGCTTTTTTTATTCAACGGGAAAAAACAATTTCTTACAATCAGACTCCCCGGGCGAGCGAATTTGGACGAAGAACGACAATTTCGGCGGAATTATAACGATTCCCATACGTATAGTATTTACGGCACACTCGACTTACATCATAATCGACCTCGGATAATTTTGACTTTAAGCTGCGGTTGCACCACTCTTATTTCTTCACCGTCACATCCAAATCCCTCTTTCTGGCAACTGCGAAATAATAAATGAGGCCAACGGCCGCAAGCCCGAAGAAGAGCACACTTCCAACCAGCTCCTTGTCTTCGATCAGGACGTAGATGGAGATGAGCTCGGCGGCGATCGATCCGATAAGCGCCAGTACCGCCACAAACAGGTACATCGGGACCTTGTAGGGCCTCTCCATTTTCGGCTCCTTTACCCTTAATATAATCAGGGAGAGACAGACCATTATGAAGGCCACAAGTATCGCTGAAGAGCCTACCTTCATGAGCGCCAGTAAAAACGGGAAGAACGACCCTAAAATACCAAAAATCGTCAGTACCACTATTCCCACATGGGGAGTCCCGAACTTGGGGTGGACTTTTCCGAGGACCCTCGGCAGGACGCCGTCATTTGCCATCCCCATCATCAGCCTCGACGAGCCGATCATGAAGGCGTTCAGCGTCGTGATAAGCCCCATGAGACCGGCCACGATGATTACCTTGGAGAGGGTCGGGCCCAGGGTCATCTCGGCAATCGGCAGGATCGGGACTTCGACCTTTGCGGCCCCGTACGCCACTACGTCGGTATACGGCACCACGCTGGAGGAAATAAAGAAAACACCGGTGTAGAATATGAGAACAAAAAGCACGGACAGAGGTATAAGAAAGACGACCTTTCTGATCGGGGACTTGATCTCCTCGGCCGCTTGGGGGACTATGTCAAATCCCATGAACGCCAGCATGGCTATGGGCACCATCATCAGCATCCCGCCGGCTCCCTTGTCGAAGAAGGTATCGGAAAACATATTCAGATTTACATAAGGGACACTCCCGACCACGTAGACCGCAATCCCCAAGAAAAGGAGTACCGTAAAGATAAGCTGGGCGATGGCGGATATGCGAATCCCCGTGTAGTTGACCGCCCCGAAGAAGAGGGCCACGATTATTCCGGTGATTATCATGGCGACCGGAGGCAAGGTATACCCCCAAAGGTTGTAACCGCTTTCCACCCAGGACTCCGGCATCAGCGAGCTTGCGACCTTGGAAAATATTATCACCTCGAACGGCATCATGGAGGAATAGGCGATAATCAGAAACCACCCGGTGACAAAGCTTGCGAACCCCCCCATCGCCCTCTTCGTGTAGTGATATTCGCCCCCGGCGTAGGGCATTGCGGCGCAGAGCTCCGCGTAACAGAGCCCTATGAGGACCGAGAAGAACGCCGCGATAATACCGGAGAGGATCACGGCAGGCCCGGCGTAATCAAACAGCTTGTCGATAATGGTGGCCCAGGCCATCCCGACCATGGCCCCCGTTATAAGGGTAAAAACGGTTATCAGAGTAAGGCCCCTAACGAGCTTCCCCTTTTCTTGAGTCATGACTCACCCTCCAATAAAAAAATGGTAATAGATAATATAAGAAACACAATATATAACAAAGCGGGAAAGACTATGACGTCTGTTTTGGGAGTGTAACAGGAGAGCATGAATTTAAGTGATCAAAAGGAAATGTAAAAGGTTTTGTTGTCAATCGTCCATACCGCTTCAACCTCTCTTTCTCAATCCTCCAATTTAAGGAGTTTCTTGGCATTTTCGCCAAACCACTTCTTTTCAACTTCAGGCTTTAGATGAAGCCCCCTTACGTCGTTGACCGCTTCGTGGAACATAACAAGCGGCCATGCCGTGGCAAAGAGGATCTTATCCTTGAGGATATTATTGCCGTAGTGGACAAGGGGCGCCCAGCCGGTCTCTATCATGCCCATATATTTGGGCCTGACTCCGGAGATATCCGCGTATACATTCGGGTGACGCCACAGCACGGCCACCATCTCGGTAACCCAGGGCCACCCGGAATGGCCGGCCACGATCTTCAACTCCGGGTACCTCACGGCAACCCGATCCAAGATCAGCGGCCTTCCGTATTCCATGGGGATGAGGTGGGAAAAATTCAGTGATGTGTGTATCCAGATCGGTATATCAAGCTCGATACATTTCTCGTAGATGGGAAAGTACCTTTTGTCGTCCGAAAAGAGGTTGTGCTCCCAGGGGGCGACCATAACACCGGAAAGGCCCTCCCCGACCATCTTCACGATCTCCCTTACCGCTTTCTTCCCTTTATGGGGATCGGCCCCCGCAAAACCCCTGAGCCTGTCAGGATATTTTTGCACAAGATCGAGGACTATCTCGTTAGGTATCTTCCTGTTGTATGTCGTCTCCATATCCTCGCCGAAAATTACGGCGATATCTATCCCGGCGTGATCCAAAAGGGAGAAAAAATCGTCGATGGTCAGTTTGGCAAGCTGTTCTAAATCTTCGATATTTCCGCCGTAAAGGCGAAAATAGCCTTCAAGATGCTTAGGCACATCCCTAAAACCGGAGAGGACCTCCTTTGCCGGAGGGGTAACGCAAAAATCGATAATCATTCCTGCATACCACTGCACTAAAGATTATTTTTCATATGATATTTTAAGTAACATAATATGTCAAGAAAATGACGGTAAAAAAGTCGTTAGGTACATTTTAGGTATCTGTAAAAATGTCGTTCTCATTAAGCCGTCAAATCCAAAACCATATTTTAGATTTTTAACAAAAACCGACCGACCGGCTTCATCATAAGTACATTTTTATTGACTTATAAGCCCAAAAATATTATATTCGGGCTACAAAAACTATTTATTAAAATTTTACTATATCTATGAAAGTACCATTTAAAAGACTAAGAAGTGCCCTGGGCGAGATAGTGATCTCCTTTGTTCAGTTCTTCTTCACAAGAACCCCCCTCTTTTTAACCCGCTTTATCTCGGATTCTCTCTTTTTAATTCTTTACCCCTTTTTGTATCGCATTCCATCCCTTCGCAGGCAGCTTTTCGGAAATCTCCGCATCGCCTTCGGGGATCAGCTGACAAAATCCGAGACAAGGCGCCTCTGCCGAAGTTTTTTAAAATCCCTCTTCAGGATGCCGGGGGAAATTCTCTATTACGGCCACCCGAAAAATCACGATAAGCTCAAGCGGGATATTACCATCTCGGGAAGGGAGCATTTAGAAGAGGCACTGAAAGAGGGTAGGGGCGTCATCGGCCTTGGCTCACACATGGTGGACTTCATGCTGCTGACCGTGAGGCTCGCCCAGTCGGACATGCCCTTTATCGTCCCGACAAAGGCCCCGAGGAACAAGTTCTTGAAAGAAAAATACAGCGAGTGGTGGAGCATCAGCGGCGTAAAATATATTGACGTGGACGATCGGGAAAGGGCGAGGGATGACATTTTGAGCTCACTGAAGGACAACATGCTCGTCTACCTCATCGCCGACGAGAGAAAAAAGAGGGACGGCATCTCCGTGCCGTTCTTCGGAAAGCCGGCCCTGACCGCAAAAGGTCCGGCCGTCCTCTCCTTGACAACAGGAGCCCCAATAATCCCGATATACATCAACCATGAGGATGGCTGCGTTATCGATATCCTCCCCAGAATAGAATACGAGCCAACCGGGGACGAAAAAGAGGATATCTACCAGATAACGGCAAAGGTCAACAAGTCGATCGAGGACTACATAAGGAAGTACCCCGACCAGTGGATATGGTTGAATCCCAGGTGGAAGATGTAGGCGGGACATGAGCAACCCGTCCGGCTCAAGCCGGGGTAAACCGAACCATAATCCCAAGCCAAATAAAGGTCGTCACCCCTCTCTTGAACCTGCGGCAAAACGTTAAGACTCCCTTTCGGTCATATCGGGCGAGGCGGGAAATATTCGGCTTTTTGACGGCTCCATCCGAGACCCTTCGTCACTTATTAAAATCCCCACATAATCCTATATCACTCCCAAACAGGAGATTTTTTAAGAATCATTCTATTTGCATCACATCTCAATTGGAGGGGCAAATCGAAGGGGATCTATTAAACGAGTCCAGACAATAAACCCGCCCTACTTCTCCGGCTTATCCTCTTTGTGCCGATCCTCGGCACATCCGTCGGGCCTCAGTCAGGTCTTGACACCGAACCTGGGTAGTATAACCCCCTGGAGGAGAAACCATATCAGCAAAAAACCTATCAGTATCATCAGCTCTTTCATGCCCCTTTAGATGTAGATTTGCCCTAACGGATTCAACATTTTTCAAATCCCACTGACTTAATAAGTTGACTTTCTGGACGTAAGCGTATAAAATTTAGAGTTTAAATTGGTGAATCCATGAAGAGCTTTCTGAAAAAATTACGCTACGATATCGGCGGGTTTTTCATAGGGATAGCGGAATTCATTATCCCGAAGATACCGCTCAAGATCACCAACACGATCATGTACATGATCTATTGCCCGCTATACCCGGTTGTTTATCTCATTCCGGACATCAGGAAAATAGTAATTCCGAATATCGACATCGTCTTCGGGAGCGACCTTACGAGAAGGGAGAGGCGGAAGTTCATAAAAAGCGTGTTTTGGAATCTTTCCAAGACATTTCCCGATCTCATTTACTACTTGAATCCGAGAAATCACCAAAAGATCATTGAAAACTGTCCCATCTCGGGCATAGAACACCTGGAATCGGCCTTAAAGAAGGGAAAAGGCGCCATTCTCTTAAGCGCCCACTTGTCGAACTTTGTCCTCATGATCGTAAGGCTCACAATGACCGGGATCCCCTTTAATGTGGTCCTGAAGGATCCGAGCAACGAAACGTTAAAGGGCGTGTACAAACGCTATCAAGAGATATGCGGGATCGAAAGAATAGACGCCGACAAGGGGTTTAGCGCCACAAAGGATATCTTGAGGGCCCTGAAAAACAACGAGATAGTAATCATCGTCGCCGACGAGAGGAAAAAGCGCGATGGGATAATCGTCCCCTTCTTTGGAAGGGACGCATTGACGGCCCCAGGCCCCGCCATCCTGGTTCTCCGCTCCGGGGCGCCCATAGTCCCCGCCTTTATCCACGTGGTAGAGGACTCGAAATTCGATATAGAGATATTCCCGCCGATCGAGCCGGAGCTGACCGGAGACAAAGAGAAGGACATTTACAACATATCCCTCATCATGAACGAGGTGATAGAGAAACAGATCCGAAGATACCCGGACCAGTGGGCATGGACGAATCCCCGCTGGAAGGGAGCGGGGAGACACGGGACGAGACACGAGAGGACCAAATAAAATCCTTCTTGACGCAGTTTTATTAATATGCTCATTGATGTAAAACCGCCTCCTCCCGATTTCTTCGCCTTTTTATGGGGAAAATAGCCTTAAACTCAAAAAAACACTTGACAAGAAAGAAGAAACCGGTATAATTTCCCCTCAAATGTAAATTTAACAGGTACTCAGGTTGATCAGCAAATCTTTTAACAAGATTTTTAACAAGACTTCCAAAAAGAATATTTCGGTTTATTCTTGGGCGTGGCAGAGCCACATATGGAGGGGTTCGCCGGCCTAAACCTGTTTTTTTAAATAGCTGATTTTTCAGGCCGTGGACGAAACTCATTCTCCACGGCTTTTTTGCGCCTGAAAGTTATGGCCCAAAAGTTGTGGATATGAACCGTCCACAACTTTTTTTATTTTCAAAAGTGACCCAAAGGAACCCGGATATGATCACACCGACCTTTCAGGAATTCGAGAGACTGTCGATGGAGGGAAACCTGATCCCCGTTTATCAGGAGATACTGGCTGACCTGGAGACGCCTGTCTCCGCCTTCAAGAAGCTCAACGGCGCATCCCCGTCGTTTTTGCTGGAGAGCGTGGAGGGAGGGGAGAAGTGGGGGAGGTACAGCTTCCTCGGGATCGGCCCGGCGATGATATTTCGCTCAAAGGGAAATATGATAGAGGTTTTGAAGAACGGCGAGCTCCTCTACACAACGAAGGAGGATGACCCGCTGTCGAAGCTGAAAGAGATCATGGACCGCTACCGCCCGGTGGTGGATGTGCCCGGCCTCCCCAGGTTCTACGGCGGGGCCGTGGGATACCTGAGCTACGACATGGTGAGGTTCATGGAGAATATCCCGAATTCAAAGCCGGATGACCTCAAGACCTACGATTCATACTTCATAATCCCCTGCAATGTGGTGGTATTCGACAACGCGAGAAACACCATGAAGCTCGTGGCGAATGTCTTCCTGGACAGCTCGTCGCCCCCCGAGGACTCATACGTCGAGGCGACGTCCACGATAAACCGCATGATCCACAAGCTGGGTCAGCCACTTAATCTTACGAAGCTCAAGTCCGACGACGGCGTGCCCCTCTTCGTTGACTCGAACTTCAACGAGAGGGACTTCACCGAAGCCGTGGACAAATGCAGGGAATACATAATCAACGGCGACATCATTCAGGTCGTCCTCTCCCAGCGCTTCGAGATGGAGATCGACGTGGAGCCGTTCGAACTCTACAGGGCGTTGAGGATAATCAATCCCTCCCCTTACATGTTCTATCTCCAGTTTGAAGAGTTGACGCTCGTGGGGTCATCCCCGGAGGTCCTGGTGAGGAAGGAGGGGGAGAGGGTCGAGGTCAGGCCGATCGCGGGCACCCGTCCCAGGGGAAAGAGTGCGGACGAGGACGAGAGGCTGATGGAAGACCTGCTTTCCGACCCTAAGGAGCTGGCGGAGCACGTCATGCTCGTTGACCTCGGCAGGAACGACCTCGGGCGGATAGCTCAGTTCGGGAGCGTCAACGTCGCAAACCTCATGCGAATAGAGAAATACTCCCACGTCATGCACATCGTCTCCGATGTGGAGGGAAGGCTTAAAAACGGGCATAACTCGTTCGATGTCCTGAGGGCCGCCTTTCCCGCCGGCACGCTGACGGGGGCGCCCAAGGTCAGGGCGATGGAGATCATCGAGGAGATCGAGCCGGTGAGGAGGGGCACCTACGGGGGGGCCGTGGGGTACTTCAGCTTCTCCGGGAACATGGACATGTGCATAACGATAAGGACGATGCTGGTTATGAACGGAAAGATCTACCTGCAGGCCGGGGCGGGGATAGTCTACGACTCCGACCCGAAGATGGAATACAAAGAGACCCAACACAAGGCCAAGGGGATGCTGAAGGCGGTGGAGATGGCCAGAAAGAACATGAAGCTAAGATAGCGACAGGGGGAAAAAGAGATGATCCTCGTGATAGATAACTACGATTCCTTTACGTACAACCTGGTCCAGTACCTGGGTGAGATGGGCCGGGAGATGGAGGTCTACAGGAACGACGCGATCACGGTAGACGAGGCGGTCAAGATCGATCCCGATTTCATCGTCATATCTCCGGGGCCGGGAGCCCCCGACTCGGCGGGCGTCACGATCGACCTGATAAGGCGGTTTGCCGGCGTCAGGCCGATTCTGGGGGTGTGTCTCGGCCATCAGGCTATCGGCGCCGCCTTCGGCGGGAAGATTGTCCGGGCCCAAAGGATTATGCACGGCAAGACCTCCATGATATTCCACAGCGACGACGAGCTCTTCGTCGAGATCCCGAATCCCTTCAGGGCCGTCCGCTACCACTCCCTCGTTATCGATCCCGACTCCGTGCCGGACTGCCTCGAGGTGACGGCGAGGACCGAAAGGGACGAGATAATGGGGATAAAACACAAAGAGCATCCCGTGTACGGGATCCAGTTCCATCCCGAGTCGGTCATGTCCGATTACGGGAAGGAGCTTTTGGCGAACTTTCTTGAAATAGCAAAAAGAGGAGAAAGTCATGATCAAGTCAACCTTAAACAAGATAGCATCGGGTGAGGACCTTACCCGGAGCGAGATGGAGGGGGCTATGAGCGAGATCATGGGCGGCGAGGCCACCCCCGCCCAGATCGGCGGCTTCATAACCGGATTGAGGATCAAGGGCGAGACGGTCGACGAGATTGCCGGCGCGGCTGCGATCATGCGCGAAAAGGCCGTGAAGATCAATCCAAAGGTCGCAAACGGGAAGGTCGTAATCGACACCTGCGGGACGGGGGGTGACGGCAAGAACACGTTCAACATCTCGACCGCGGCGGCGCTGGTGGCGGCGGGCGCCGGGGCCGTGGTCGCAAAGCACGGCAACAGGTCGGTATCGAGCAGGTGCGGAAGCGCCGACGTCCTGGAGGCGCTGGGGGTGAACATCGATCTCGAGCCCAAAGAGGTCGAGAAGTGCATCGAGGAGGTGGGAATCGGGTTCCTCTTCGCCCCGAAGCTCCACGGCGCCATGAAGCACGCCATAGGCCCGAGAAAGGAGCTCGGCATAAGGACGATCTTCAACATCCTGGGGCCTCTCACCAACCCCGCGGGGGCAAGCGCCCAGCTTCTGGGCGTTTATGATCCTAATCTCGTTGAGGTGATCGCGAAGGTCCTCAATGCATTGGGGTCGGCGCGGGCGATGGTGGTAAACGGCTCCGGCACCGACGAGCTCACCACCGCCGGGCCGTCGGCCGTATCGTACCTGAAGGACGGCGGGATAGAGAATTTCACGGTAGAGCCGGAGAAGTTCGGCCTCAAAACCACAAGGCTTGAATACCTCAGGGGAGGCGACAGCGCCGAAAACGCCATGATCATCAGGAATATCTTCCAGGGTGCCGACGGCCCCAAGCGGGACGTTGTCGTATTCAACAGCGCCGCGGCCCTGATTGTGGCTGGACTCGCCCCGGACTTCGAGGCCGGAATCGAGATGGCGGCCGACACAATAGACGGCGGCCTCGCAAAGAAGACGCTCGAGAGGCTTGTGGAATTTACAAAGGCTCACGGTCAAAAGAATGGATAAAACGAAACAAACGGGAGACAGAAACATCCTCGAGAGGATAGTCTCCGGGCGGCGGGAATACGTAGAGACCTTGAAAGGGGACGTGAAGCTTAAGGAGTTCAAGGGCCGAATCTCCGACATGGAGAAACCCAGGGGATTCATACGGGCCCTCAACTCCGGACGGGAGATAAATATCATCGCCGAGGTGAAGGGGGGAAGCCCGTCGGCGGGGATTATCAGAAACGACCTCGACCCGGGCGGGCTCGCCGCCGTATTCGAGGAGAACGGCGCGGCCGCGGTATCCGTCCTTACGGAACCGGAGTTCTTCGGCGGAAGCGATCGGTTTATCATTGACGCCAAGGAGAGAACGAAAATACCGGTTCTCCGCAAGGATTTTATCATCGATCCCTTCCAGGTATACGAGACGAGGGCGCTCGGTGCGGACGCCCTACTCCTCATAGTCGCTGCCCTCGATCCGGCCCTTTTAAGGGAACTAAAGGAGACTGCAAACGAGCTGGGCCTCGACTGCCTCGTTGAGGTGCACGACGCCGATGAGGTCGAGACAGCCCTGACGGAGGGGGCGGAGCTTATCGGCATCAACAACAGGGACCTCAAGACCTTTACCACCGACCTCAACACGTCGATAAATCTCTCGAAGATGATCCCCGAGGAGAAGACGGTGGTAAGCGCCAGCGGGATCAACGGCTTTGACGATATTTTTTTCCTGATGCGCTCCGGCATCCGCTCCTTCCTCGTGGGGGAGAGCCTCATGCGGGCGAAAAATGTAGGCGGGAAGATGAGGGAGCTTCTGGGCCTCGGCTGAGTTGGCCAGTCGGGGAAGGGGGGAGTCGAATTTTTGTGGGGACGAGAGGGAGTATAAATGAATCCGCACCACAGGCAATTCAAGAACAGTTTGATTTTTTTAAGGCATTTATTAAAATTATGGGAATTCGTATCAAGATATGCGGGATTACAAACGATCGGGACGCCCTTGCCGCGGCGCGCCTTGGGGCGGACGCCCTCGGCTTCATATTCTACCCGAAGAGCCCCCGCTTCGTGACGCCGGAGGCGGCAGAAGAGATAGTCAGAGGACTCCCACCGTTCATATCGACCGTAGGGGTCTTTGTGGACGAACCGGTCGAGCTGATCGCCAGGACGGCCGAGATGTGCTGCTTAAACGCCGTTCAGATATATCCGGAGGGGCCAAACGGGCCGGACGAATTTCCGGACGACCTCCCATTTAGGGTCATCAGGGCGATCCGCGTGAAGGACGCCGGCAGCCTCGAGCTTATCTCTTCATACAAGAAGGGGACAACATTCCTGCTGGACACCTACCGTCCGGGTGCCCACGGCGGAACGGGCATAAGCTTCGACTGGGGCCTCGTCAAAAAATATATCCCGGACTACAGAATCATCATCGCCGGGGGACTGAACGCGGAAAACGTGGGCCGCGTGGTCGGGGAGTACGCCCCGTACGGCGTTGACGCGGCTTCCGGGGTCGAAAAAGAGCCCGGTGTAAAAGACCACCAAAAGCTCGATCGTTTCATAACGAACGCGCAAATTGCTTCATTAAACGAGGCTTCATTAAACGGAGCGTCGTTGAAGAAAGCACAGTTAAAAGGAGATATTGAAGATGCAGTATCCTGACAGCAAGGGACACTTCGGCATGTACGGCGGCAGGTACGTGTCCGAGACGCTGATGCCGGCAATACTGGAGCTCGAGGAGGCATACGAGAAAAACAGGAAGGACCTCGCCCTCCTCTCCGAGCTCGATTTGTATCTTAAGAGCTACGCGGGGCGCCCCACGCCCCTCTACTTCGCCAAGCGGTTGACCGACCACCTCGGCGGGGCGAAGGTCTGGCTCAAACGGGAAGACCTCTGCCACACCGGCGCCCACAAGATAAACAACACCCTGGGCCAGGTGATTCTTGGCCGGAGGATGGGTAAAAAGAGAATGATCGCCGAGACGGGAGCCGGGCAGCACGGCGTGGCGACAGCCACCGCTGCGGCGCTGTTCGGCCTCGAGTGCGAGGTATTCATGGGGACCGAGGACATCGAGAGGCAGTCCCTCAACGTGTTTCGGATGAAGCTCCTGGGGGCGAAGGTGACGCCGGTTAACTCCGGCTCCGCCACCCTGAAGGACGCCATGAACGAGGCGCTCAGGGACTGGGCCACCAACGTGAGAAACACCTTCTACGTGATAGGCTCCGTGGCGGGCCCCCACCCCTACCCCATGATGGTCAGGGACTTCCAGTCGGTGATAGGGATAGAGACCAAAAGGCAGATCAGGGATTGTACGGGAAGGCTCCCCGATTACCTCGTGGCGTGTGTGGGGGGCGGCTCCAACGCAATGGGACTCTTCTACCCCTTCCTGAAGGACGAGGAGGTTAAGATGATAGGCGTGGAGGCGGCGGGGGACGGGATAGATACGGAGAGGCACGCCGCCTCGATATCGAGGGGGAGGGTCGGCGTCCTCCACGGCTCCAAGTCGTACGTACTGCAGGACGAGCACGGCCAGATCCTCCACACCCACTCGCTCTCGGCGGGGCTGGACTACCCGGGTGTGGGGCCGGAGCACAGCCTGCTCAACGATCTGGGGCGGGTGAGGTACGAGAGCGCCGACGACAAAGGGGCGCTAAACGCCTTTCAAAGATTGACGAAGCTCGAGGGAATCATGCCGGCGCTGGAGAGCGCCCACGCCGTTTCCTGGGTGATCGAAAACGCCCCGAAGATGGGGGCCGACGAGATCATCGTAGTGAACCTCTCCGGCCGGGGCGACAAGGACATCAACACGGTAGCGAAGGTTTTGGGGGTGACTCTAAATGAGTAAGATTAAAGATACGTTTGAAAGACTCGGGGCGAAAAACGAGAAGGGGCTCGTGATGTACCTAACCGCCGGCGACCCCGACCTCGAAAAGACGGCAAGACTCCTCTTCACCATAGAAGAGGCGGGGGCCGATATAATAGAGATCGGCGTACCCTTCTCCGATCCGATGGCGGACGGCCCCACTATCCAGCGGGCCTCGGGCAGGGCCCTCGACGTGGGGACAACACTGGAGGGGATATTGAACCTCATCGACGAAGTGGGGCCGAGCCTTAACGTCCCCATCGTATTGTTCGGCTACTACAATCCCATCCTGAACTTCGGCCCCAAGAGGTTCGCCGAGAGGGCGGCGGAGGTCGGAATAGACGGATTGATAACGGTCGATCTCCCCTACGAAGAGTCGAGGGAAATCAGGAGGTTTACGTACCCCAAGAAGATAGATTTCATCAACCTCATCTCGCCGGTGACGGACGGCGAAAGGCTGGGTAGGATAATCGCCGACGCATCCGGCTTTCTCTACTACGTCTCGGTGACCGGGGTTACCGGGGTTCGGGACGAGCTTCCGGCGGACGTTAGGGATCAGATAGTCGGGCTTAAGGGAAAGACAGAGCTACCGGTCGTCGTCGGTTTCGGGGTATCCAACCCCCAGACGGCAGCTAAACTGGGCGAGGTCTCGGACGGCGTGGTGGTGGGGAGCGCCCTCGTAAATATAATCGAGGAGTACGGGAATAAGGGAGACCTCTTGTATGAGGAGGTGGGTAATTTCGTCTCGTCTCTGAAGGCCGGGTTAAAGGGAGGATGAAAAACCGCATCGTTTCTGGTGTGGATAAAAACAGCCTCGTTTATGGTGTGAGCGATTCCGGCATACAGGTCACTCCTCCCATTTTCAACAACTTTCCGGGGGGGTGTGGAAGGTGGGGGGGCTATCTACTCGGTCGCCCCATTTAGAGTATTCCTGACCTTACCTAAAAGTTCATCTATCATAAACGGCTTTCCGATGAAATCGGATGCGCCCAACTCTATTAGATCGTTGTGCCGCTCCTCGTTGCTGTAACCGCTGGCGAGGAGCACCTTGACGTTCTCATCGACGGCAAGAAGTCCTTTCAGCACCTCCTCGCAGCTTATCTCCGGCATGATAACATCAAGGATAACGAGACCTATTTCCTTCGGCTTTTTTCTGTATGCATTTAACGCCTCTTCCCCCGAGCTGTGAATCAACACCTTGTATCCCGCATCGGCAAGGGCGCTCTCCACCATTGAAAGCACCTCCTTCTCGTCATCTATCACCATAATCGTCTCCGTACCGCCGACACTCTTTACAACTTCCACATTATTGGATTCCACCTCTTTTTTGGAGGCGGGGATATAGACCGTGATTTCTGTTCCCTTCCCCTGCTCCGTAACGATATCGAAGTAGCCGTTGTGCCCCTTTACGATTCCGTAGACCACGCTCATCCCAAGCCCCGTGCTGGTCTTTTCTCGCTTGGTGGTAAAATAGGGCTCGAATACCCTCGACAGGGTATATTTGTCCATCCCTATCCCGTCATCCGTGATCCTCAAACAGACATATCTCCCAGGCTCAATGGTATATTTAACTCTTCTGATAGGACTGTCTATATCTTCCATGTAGGTCTCGATCTTGATGGTTCCGCCTTCGGGCATGGCTTCCCTGGCGTTTAATGCGAGGTTCAACACAACCTGATTCATCTGCGAAATGTCTCCCTCAATGCTATCAAGTTTCGGGGAGATATTTAGGTCAATCGTTATCGATTTCTGAAAGGTTCCGGAGATAATCTCATGGACGTTCTTGACTACGGTGTTAATGTTGATCGGCTTTATCTCGATCTTCCCCTTTCGGGAATACGCCAGAAGATGTGCCGTTAGCTCCGACGCCCTGATCGCCGATTTTTCAATGGCGGAAAGCCCCTTGTAAAAACTGTCCCCCTTTTCCGTCTTTCCGCGAAGAAACGATGCGTATCCCAAGATTGTCGCCATGATGTTATTGAAGTCGTGGGCTATCCCCCCGGCAAGGGTGCCCACGGCCTTCATCTTTTGGGCGTCCATAAGCTCCTCCTCGAGCCTTTTCCTCTCCGTTACGTTTCTCGCGATACAGTGTACTGAAGAAACCTTGCTGTTCGTATCATAAAGCGGCCTTGTGACAAACGAGTACCAGTCGATGCTTCCGTCCTTCTTTTTGGCCCTCAGCTCGAAGTTGCGGGTCTCGCCGAACTTGATCTCTTTGTATGCTTCCATACTTATCGTTTCGTCCAGGGGAATCAGGTGATCTGTAAAACTGGTTCCTATGGCCTCTTCGGTTCTGCAGCCGGTCTCCTTTAAAAACGCCTCGTTGACCTTAAGGATGTTGCCCTTCATATCAATCGTGAAGATCAGGTCAACGGCGTTTTCGATGAGGTCTCTGTACTTCGCCTCGCTCTCACGAAGCGCCTTCTCTGCCCTCTTCCTTATCGTTATATCTCTAAACAGACCCCTGAATCCCATGGGATTCCCATCCTGATCGGTCCTCAGCGAGACGGATACTTCGATGTAGATTTTCGTGCCGTCCTTCCTGATATACTCCCAGTCAAGGGTCTTTATAGGTCTTCCCGTCTTGAAAACCCTGCTGAATGTCTTATATATCTTCTTGGCGTTCTCCTCGTCCATTAACTCGCGGTTGTTCATACCCATCAGCTCTTCTCTCGAGTATCCAATAATCTTCAGGGTAGAATCGTTGAAAAAGGTCATATTCCCCTTGAGGTCCACCTCATAATAGCCATCCTCTATACTTCCTAGGATGGTCCTGTATTTCTCCTCGCTCTTCCTCAATGACTCCTCGGTATTTTTCCTCTCCGTGATGTCCCTTATGAGACCGCTGAATCCCGTTGGATTCCCATCCTTGTCGGTCTTCATCGATACTGAAACCTCCACGTAGATTTTCGTGCCGTCCTTCCTGATAAGCTCCCAGTCAAAGGCCTTTGTCGGCCTTCTCGTCTTGAAAACCTTGTAGAATGTCCTAAAAACCTTCTTGGCGTTCTTCTCGTCCATGAAATCGCGGAAGTTCATCCTCATCAGCTCTTCTTCCGAGTATTTAATTATTTTATTCGCCGAATTGTTAAAGAAAGTTACATCGCCACTAAGGTTCACCTCATAATAACCATCCTCAATATTGCTGAGGATGGACCTGTACTTCTCTTCGCTCTCCCTCAAGGTTTCCTCGGCGCGCTTCCTTTCCGTTATATCCAAAATACTTACGATTATCCCCTTCATAGGATTTGAGGGATCTAAAACGCTTACCCTGACGTTTCCGTAGAAGATGGCTCCGTTCTTTCTCCTGAACTGTGAATCCGTCTCGATCACCTCTCCCGATTTCAGCCCTTCGTAGATCAGCTTTCCCACCCTGTTGTACTCCTCTTCATCGACGTAGAGGGAAAGGGTGCTTTTTCCTACATATTCCTTCTCATCGGTGAAGCCGAACATTTTTACCATCGTCTCGTTTGCCCAGATAACCTTCCTGTCCTCGGAAAAAGCAAGTCCCACCGCCGACGCATCGAGCAGACTCCTTTTCAGCTCCTCGCTCTCCCTCAATGCAAGCTCTGCGTTTCTGGCCTCGGTGATGTCCTCCATGAAAGTGAGCGCAACGCTCTCTCTCCCCCACTTAATCATCATCGCCTTTAGCTCCACCCACTTCAACTGTCCGCTTTTAGTTTTGATCCTGATAATAGTTTTTCCCGGGATATTCTCACCCCTAAGGACCATCTTATATCGCTCAAGAATCATATCTCTGTCATCTTCGTGAATGAAATCGATAAAAGGCTTTGAAATGAGCTCATGAATTTCACAACCTAATATCTTGTTGTGCTCTTTATTCGCATATTTGAATAACCAATCCTGAGTGATTGATATTCCCTCCCTTGCGTTATCCACGACACTGCGATACTTCTCCTCGCTCTCCCTCAAAGCCTTAACCGCAAGCTTCCTCTCCGTTATGTCCCTTATGGTAATTAATCCAACGTCCTTCCCCTTATAAATGATCTCCTTTGCGTGAAGCTCTCCAATGAAAGTCGATCCGTCCTTTCTAATCCCCACCGCTTCACAAGGTTCCTCCCTTTTGGATCTCGTCCCTTTTGATATTCGGTCCCGGAAACTCTGATCGGAAAGATCGAGGGCGTTTATCCCGATAACCTCGCCCCTCTCATACCCGAACATCTCGGCAAAGGCCCTATTTGCATCAATAATGATCCCCCCCTCATGAATGGCGACTCCCTCCATAGAGGCGTCACACAGGTGCCTGTAGCGCTCTTCGCTCTCACGAAGCGCCTCCAAAACCTTTTTGTTTTCGGTTTCGATTTTTTTCAGTTCTGAAGACTGTCGGCGCAACTCCGCCACTTCTTTAAGGAGCTCATCCTTAGATATGTTCTTCCCCTTCATTATTCCAATGTCATCTCGGTAAAAAAGCGTAATTTACGGCTTGGCTATAGCAGAATACAGCCTTCGCTTGATCTACAGGAATGAAAATAGTTTAAACTTTAATTATATAATTTTGGATTATCATGTCAAGAAGATACTGCGCAATCCCAATATCATTATTACGCCCATTTTTGTTTTAGGTAAGCAGAACCGGAAACGTCAATGATTTGATTAATTTATCCAAAATTTTTATGGATAAAAATAGTGATACAAGGATCAAATTTCCCCTACTCGTCCGGGAACTCCGGCTCCTTCTTGGCGAGAAAGGCCGTGATGCCGTGAACGCACTCCCCCCCTGCGGTGAGCTCCGCCGCCGTCTTTGTCTCAAGATCGAGGGCATCGTTAAGCGACATGCCAGGAGCTTCACGAATAACAGAAAGGGCGCTCCTCACCGCCCTCGGGCCGTTTTTCGATATAGTCTCCGCGATGTCGACAGCCTCCTTGAGGGCGCTCCCTCCCTCGCTTATCCTGTTTGCGATCCCAAGCCTCAGCGCCTCCTCTGCCTTAACCCTTCGCGCCGTAAGGATCAGGTCGGCCGCCACCGCAGGCCCCACTAGCCTGGTCAGGGCCGGCCCTCCCCCCCAGTCCGGCATAAGCCCCAGCTTGACCTCCGAAAAGCAGATCACGGCCTTTGGGTCCATGACCCTCATGTCGCAACGGACGGCGAGCTCCGCCCCGCCCCCGTAGGCGATGCCGTTTATCGCGCAGATTATAGGAATCGGGAGAAAGACAAGCCTGTTTACGACTTCCTTGATTCGCAGCATGAGGGTCTCGCAGGGACCTATGTCGTTTTTGGTAACCGCATCTATCAGGCCGCTCACCTGGGGATTGTCCGGGTTTACGTCGAAGCCTGCAGAAAAGGCCCCCTCCCCCCTTCCCGTCAGAACCACGACCCTGGGAAGCCGACCCTCAAGTCTTTCCGCCGCCTCCTCTAAGGAGTTGAACATCGCCTCGTCAAAGACGTTCTTTTTCTCCGGCCGGTCGATGGTGACAATCGCTATCCTGTCGTTTTCGCCGCTGTATTCGAGCCGAACTCCGTAATCTGCCATTTTCCAATCCTCCATAACAATCGCATCCATAACAATCGATATTTTGATCCGCCTCTCCACAGCCAATATATATCTTGAACTCCCGCCTAAAGTCAACGAATTCTTTCGGCCCCAGGGGGAGGGGCTGACTTTATGCCCAATCTTCAAGCTTCGACAATCTTAAATCCATCCGAGGATGCCGATGAACACGACAAGCAAGACAATGTCGACCGCGTACATCGCCCCCGTGGCGATGGCCTTTTTCTTAAGCGTTCTCATGTCATAGACCTTGTACGAGAAGAATATCAGGGGAGAATAGGCGAGGAGGATTATCAGGATCGGGTTGTACCGGTTCCACCACCCGTATTCCCAGATGAGGGCGTCCCAGAAGTTGAGGATGATCTCGACGATCACGCAGAGGATCGCAAAGAAAACGGCGTAGAAGATCCGGTTGTTTATGCCGAAGAGTTTCTTCTTTTTGTCCACGGGCAGGAGCTTTGCGCAGACGATTCCGAGAAAGAGAAACATCAGGCTGATCTCGATGTTAAGCCCCACCAGAAGGATGTAGGCGCTGTTGACGACGCCCGCGGAGTTGACGCCTGGCGTGGTCCACAAAGCGGAGGTGCCGTGAACGTAGAGGAACAGCGAGTTCAGTATCTCGAAGAACCACTCCAGGCCGTAGAAAAACAGCCCGGCCATGACCACGTTCCAGTTTTTCCTCTCCACCTCGCTGAAATAGAAAATGAAGATGGAGACGAAGATGGGGATGAGATACCACTGGAAGTGGTTGGGGTCTCTAAGAAGGGCGATGGCCTGATTTGTTGCTTCGGTATAGCTGGGGTCCTGGGCCAGGCGGCCAACGAATATACTCAAGTCAAATGGATTCATGGATTACCTCCTTGAAAGCATTAATATTACTATTGGTATTGTCATTAATATTGGATTTACACGTTCAATTTATCTCGACCGCTCTGGGTGAAACAGGGTTAAATTCCTCCCCCGACGCTAAACCTTCCTGAACCTGCGCCTGACGGAGAGGAGGAAGAGTGTCAGCAGAGATGCACTTGAAATTACATGTCCAAGCTTGGCTAAGCTAGCACATAAACCATCCTTACTATTTAGAGTATAAGCTGTTCTAAATATTTCTTTAACCTTTCCGATGGTCATAATGTCCAGACTCACTATTAAGCCTTTTACGTATTCATTTAGATAATGAAATGATTCAAATATCGGCGGGCCTTCGATTCCAATCCAAGCATAGATTAACCCGAAAGCGAGAAGTGTGAACAATAGCCAACCTAAAACCCTGACCGGCCTCTCGCCGTATTCGGAGACACCCTTGTAAAGTGTTAGGATGATCAGGGAGAAAATCTTCCTGTCGAGGTTTCCCCGCCTCCGCATGTCCATCTGCCCGGCGTAGAAGTCCCCCGCCTCGTGGTGCCTGTATGTCCTCTCGTAGTTCAAGAGGAGCTGGTTGTAAAGCTGGTATACTTCGTAGTGGTTTCTCTCTCCCCCACATTTAAATATTGCAGTTTGAAGGGTTTCTTCGTAAACCTTCATCCTCCCCCATCGCCAACAACTATCCTTCTTCTTATTCTTCCAAAAGACTTCTTTAATATTGATGTGTTCGAGGTCTGTACCGATTAAACGGCACTTACTTAGATTAACTCCATCAAAGGTTACGTTTCCCGGTGTTTCAAATGTGACATCACGAAAATCTACTTCTGTTTCTTCTGAAAATAGTTTGCCTTTAAAAATCACTTCCCCCTCACTTGAAAAATCTGCCTTTTTGAAATATATTCCTCCCTTACTTGAGAATAGTGTCTGGATAAAATAAGTCCCTCTCTTGTTGTAGAATTGAATCCCATTGAAATTTGTTCCACCTTCACTGTTGAATTGCGTTAAAGCGAAGTTAACCGAGCCTTTATTTGAGAATTGCACATTGCGGAAGTTGGTCAGGCCCTTGCCGGAGAAGTCCGTATCCATAAAGTTTGCATTACCATCGCCTACAAATTTCGCTCCATAGAATGAGGTCATATTATCGCTGGAGAATGTAGCTCCTGCAAAATATGCGTCACAAATAAATAATGCTTCTGTAAAAATCGCATTGGAGAATCCCAGCCCTTCCGTCTCATCCCTCAATCTCTTAAAACTAAAATCCTTCGGAAAAACAAAACCGGTGAAGTTGTGTTCCCCCTTATTATATAACTCCTTAAACTCTTTATAGAATTTCTCAACATCCTTATCCTCTATTTTACTGTGAAAGATACAGTAGCTCTTTCCATCCTTATCCACCTTCTTCAAGGAGCGATGGGGACATTTGTATTCTGCTATTTTATCCTCAGCAAATATTATAGCCGAATATTCTGCTTCGTAATCACACATCATTAACCCCCCTCTAAAGATTCAACCCGATTGCCACGCCCGCCACCGGCGGGCTCGCAATGACAGGTTTTTTAGTACCTACCGGGTACGCAATGATATGTTTTGCCACCGGCGGGCTCGCAATGACAAACAGCCTATCTCCTGATCGTCACCGTCGTCTCGCCGTCGCCGCCGGCGGTGATTGTGAAGAGCTGGGCTTCTTTGTCCTCGGTCACCTCGCACCCCTTAGGACCTTCCACATCGATGCTGCATCCCTTTGGGAACTGGAGGCGGGGAACGAATACCACGGTGGGGGCCTTTATCTTCGTGTCTGCCGTGTACCTCAAAATGTACACGCCCTTTCTTCTGTCGAATCTCGACTCAATCGGCGTCCCCTGGGTGAATGGGGGGAAAGGGCGGACAAAACCTTCAAGCGCCCTCCCGCCGCTGTTTATATCGGAGGGATCGTCCCTCTGGTCTTCGCTGAATATGCTCAGGTCCTCCTGGTTCCACCGGTCGCCTATCTTGAGGTCGTTGCTGTTTGTGGCGGTGTAGTTCCACTGGGTCGAGTTCAAAAATAGCGCGTCCATGGCGTTGTACATCAGGTCAAGCGCCATGACGTGGCTCCTCCATATCTTCGGGGAGCGGCTCCCCCTCGCCCACCTTTTGTAGGCCCTTGCTCCGTTGAGGTCGTAGGGGAGGCCGAACTCGCCGACGAGGGTCGGACATTTCCCCCTGACCCTCCCCGACGCATCCTTAAGTATCCCCAGCTGCTCCTCGTACATCCTCTGGATCCTCTTCCCGCCGAAGAGCAGTTTATTGCGCCTGTGGTCGAACTTGACCGGATATAAGGAGAGCTTGGTTGCAAGCGTCACGATGTCGTACCAGTGAGAGGCGTTGACCATTCTCTCCGGGACATCGCCAACGAACTCCCGCTCGTACCTCTCCCTCTCCTCAGGTTTCTCGGCGAAGATCAGCCACTCGGGATTGATCTCCCTCACCGCTTCGGCGACGCGGTGGAAGAAGGGGAAAAGGTAGTCCCGGTCGAAATCTACCTCCCTCCCGTTGACTACCCTGAAGAAATCGTTTCTAAGAATCTCGTATCCCCCGTCCCTCTTCACCCCCCAGGCCCCGGCGGCCGCAAACGGGTCTTTTCTCCCCTCAAGCCAGATCGAGACGCCGTTCGGGTTTGCGGTCACCACCTTCTCCACGGCGATTCCGGCCCTCAAGATCGATATTTTCATCTTTGGGAGCTTAACCGAATTTCCGCTTGCGCAGTAGAGGGCCTCGATCGGCTTCCAGACCAAGCCGAGAACCTGCTTCTTCTCCCCACCCTCCGCCTCGATTGAGTCGTCGAGATAGCTCTCGATCCAGCCGTAGTGCGGCTCGTTTAAGGTATCGAAGCCGAGGACGTTCGGGAGATCCTTGACCCTCTTTCCGACCTCCTTCAGGCAGTTGAGGTAACAACCCTGCATGTAGTCCTGGACGTTGACGCCGTCGATTTTGAGGTCCGGGGCGAAGTCTTTGCCGCCAAAGAAGAGGGTCCACATGATTCCGTTGCTCGGGTAATCGTAGTTGGAGGCCCAGCACATCTGCGGGTAGTTTTCGCCCTGGCGGGGCCGGGGGTCGCCGTAGTCGTAGAGGTTCTGCATGACCACCGCGGCGTCGGCCTGCGGTATCTTCGTGTAGTCGATCCCCACCTTCTCGAAGAGCCAGCAGGGCGCCCCGTCGCCGCCGGTCATCCGGCTCCAGACGTCCTGGTGAAAATCGACGAAGACGTAAAGGCCGTGTTCCCCGGCGAGCCTGCACACCTCGGCGTAGTAGTCGAGATATTCCTCGTCGTATTTGCCGGGGCCGGCGTGCTCCACCGCCTCCCAGGTCGTCAGGAGGCGAAGGACGTTGAAGCCCCAGGCCCTCAGGCGCGACAGGTGCTCGTGGGCCTTTTCTAAGGGAAACGGCCTTCCGATGAATGACACCTCCCTGTGGTCGGAGAAGTCCGTGGGGAGTTCCGTCCCGCCGTAGGGATAGGGCACCTTAGAGTCCCCACCGAGGTTCACCCCCTTAAGGATGGCCTTTCTACCCTTCTCGTCGACAAACCACTCCCCGTCGATATTAAGCCGTGATAATTGCTCCTTCGGTGACATCTGTAACCCCCAAAAAATATCTTATCTCCTCTTTTCCCTTTAACAATACCCTCCATAATAATAGCGAACTATCGATGCAAATGCAAAACGTTTATACTTGTTGTTCAAAAAATGGGGATAGCCTTGCGTTCGGTCTAAATAAACGAGATAAATCTCCAATAAAAAAAGGGGGCCTTAAAAAGACCCCCCTCGTTCTCAGGGCAAATAATCATTCAGTCCCCGATGTTCATAGATTTCCATATTTGGTTAAATCAAAGGCCCGCTTCCCCCCCTACGAGACGACGACTCCCGCGTTGATCGAGCCGTCGACGGCGCCGTCCTTCAGGACCTGCACGCCGTTTATGAACACCGCCTCTATCCCGGAGGGCGCCCTGTCGGTCTCGGTGAGGGTGTTGTTGTCCACAATCCCCTTCTCGTCGAAGACGAGAACGTCGGCCGCAAGCCCTGCCTTCAATATCCCCCTGTCCTTGATATTGAACCTCTCCATCGAGGCGCCGGACATCTTGTATATCGCCTCCTCCAGGGAGATGACTTTGTTGTCCCTCGCTATCTGGAAAAACCTCGGGAAGCAGCCGCTGCAGCCGGGGTTCTGCACCCCATCGAGGGCCGGCAGGGCGTCCGTCATGAACAGGGAGGCCGGGTGCCTCATAAGCTCCTCCACGATCTCGAGGTTAGTGTACCTGTGGTTCAAGACCCGGGCAATGCCGCCGCTCTTCCTGGCGAAGTCTATGAAGTTTTCAAACTGGGGCTTGTTTCTTTTCTTGGCTATGTCATAGAGGAACATCCCGTTATACTCTTCCAGCTCCTCGCACTTGGCGTCGGTTATCTGGATATCCTTGTACCCGAAGCCCAGAAGCGACTCCATGAGGAATATCTGCCTCTTGAGCTTTTTCATCAATTTCCTGTCCTCGTAGGCTCCGGGGACCTTCGCCAGGAACCACTCCGGGAAAAAGACGTTTATGATGGACGTCCCGCAGTGGTAGGAGTAGGTGTCGAACTTGACGTCGAGGCCTTCCGATACGGCGCCGTCGATCATCGTCAGCGCCTCGTCGACCGTCTTCCACGTCTTCTCCCCCACGAAGATCAGGTGGGATAGCTCCATCCTGACGCCGGTCTCCCTGGCCACATTGATCATGTCTTCGATCCCCAAGAGGTTGTGAGGCGTGCCGAAGAGCTTAAGCGGATACGTCCCCGAGAGGGAGGAGTACGCCTTCATGTGGACGGTGAGAATCTTGTCCTTCTTCTTTATCAGCTTTGCGATCTCCCCGATCTCGTCCAATGTGGCGAATATTCCCGGCTCGTACTGGAGACCGAAGGAGACTCCGTAGGCCCCCTGATCCATCGCCAACTCGAGGTGGCTTAAGATCTCCGTCATCTCGCCTTTGTTCAGGGGGCTCGCATCGAATCCCCTCATCGACGCCCTCGTGGTGCCGTGGCCCGCCAGGTTCACAAGGTTGTGAGTCAAACCCATCTTTTTAAGGTGGGAGAAGTACTCCTCCATCGTGTTCCATTCGAGCTTAAAGAGCCCCTTGTCGATGAATCGAACCTTGTCCATGGTTGTGGAGTCCTTCCTGAAACCTGCTATCCCGTAACCGCAGTTTCCGGCAACGAACGTGGTCACCCCCTGGCCGGTGAAAGTAGTCTTCACCTCGGGATGCCCCTCTATCGGCAGGTACCAGTCCATGTGTGAGTGGGCGTCGATGATCCCGGGCGAGATCACCTTCCCGGTGCAGTCGATAACCGCCCCGCTTGTCTTGACATCCTCTCCCGTCACGTCGGCTATCTTGTTACCCCTGATCAGGAGGTTTCCTAAAAAGCCCTTCTTTCCCGTCCCGTCGACGATAAGCCCATTTTTAAGCAGCACCTCAGAGCTCCCGGAGGGGAAGACCCTAGCCTGTGCCTCCGGCCTCTTCGGACCGAAGAGGGAGAGCGCCGAGGCGGAAAGCGCCGTCTTTCCGATCAGCTTCAGAAAGCCGCGCCTTCCAACCAGCCCCTTTAGAAGATTCGTGAATATATCTTTCATATTACACCTCCAAATTAGGTAAAACTTTTTATCGATAAGCCCTCTGAAATTATTTCACACTTTTTTTAAGACCACCATTAATATTCTATATTCGGGCGTCTTCGGTGTCAAGTCGCTTTTTGTAATAGGAGGAAAACGGTTGACGAGACCGGAGACGATATGCAAGGGAATCGGAAACAGCTCAATAAACACAATTACGGCTTCAGGCCGAGTCTTTCGAGGGACGCGTCCGTGGGAACGCCGCTTCCCCCTTTCCAAGGTCCCTCCACTCCACCGCCGCAAGACCCGTCGTTGCTAAAATATCCCTTTGAGGCCCAAAAGTCAAAGGGTTTGATTTGACCCGACGGCCGTTTTGTAATATTGTATATTGTATATGTAGATTGATAAAAATCCTTGAGGTGAGAAAAATGGAAACCCATTTACACCACGTCCACATATTCGCGTCGGACCTCGATAAGAGCATCCGCTTCTACGAGGATTTCTTCGGAGGGAGGGTCGCCCTCGACATGGAGCTTGCCGGGGCGAGGAACGTATTCATGAGGGTGGGAAGGGGAAGGATCCACTTCTACGATCAGCCACCGAAGGTTCCCGGGAGGGCGAGCATCCACCACTTCGGGATACAGACCGACGACATCGAGGGGATAGTGGAAAGGCTTCGCTCCGCCGGGGTTGTGCTGAGAAAGGGCGTCGCGGACTTCGGACTCTGGAGGTATATCATGGTCCCCGCCCCGGACGACATCCTGGTCGAGCTGTTCGAGGTGGACAAAGACAAGGTCCCCCCCGATCTGAGGGACTACTTCGAGTGAGGGTTTTCGGCGCATTCAATACAGGGCTTAAGAGGCTTGATCGGCGAAGACCCTTAAAACAAACAGCCCCCGAATAATCCTTAAAAAACAGCCGTCCCGGATCGAGAAACGGCGGTCCAAGTATCTGCGAACGCGACATCGGCATCCCCCGAAGTCGACCGGAGAACGGCCTTTGGTCCCAGCCGAGATTCCCCCTCATCGAAGGTGCTTATGAAAGGGCTCCGGCGCCTCGGACACGTCCGGGAGCTTATCCGTGTAGCGGGTGATGTCAACAGTGTTCAACGTGTGCCAGAAGAGGAAGCGCTTCTCCTTTTTCTCCCTCGCCATGTCCAGCATAGCCGCCATCGTCTTTCCCGTGTAGGTCACGTCGAGGTCGATATCCTCGAGCTCCTTCAACAGTTTTATGGCCTCGCTTCCCTCCGGCGTGGACTCGGCGTAGCCCTCGCCCAGGTAATCGTGGAGTATATTGATTTCCTCCGCCTTCACCTTCCCGATTTTGAGATCGACCCCCAGCCTTTTTAAAAACTTCAGCGTCCTGTTTATCTCCCAGGCGATTATCCTCTCGCTTACAAAGGAGTTTTCAACTGTCCTGACCCCCACCACCTCGCCTATGCCGCCGAAAACCATCGAGCCGAGGATCAGTCCCGCGGCGGTGCCCCCGGTTCCCACGGTGACGAATATATAATCCGGCCTCGGACATATCCCCCCGTCTATCTGCCGCCTGAGCTCCAGGGCCGCATCGAAATAGGAGAGAACCGAGATCGGCGCCGAGCCTACCAGCGGGATCAGGTACGGCCTCTTCCCCGTGATCTTCTTCTTGATGTACGTATAGAAGAGCTTAAGAATCAGCAACAAGTCGTTTCCCCCCAGGAGCTGTTTGACTCCTAAGGAAGTGGAGATCAATAAGTTCCTTTTGACGTACGGATGGTAGGGCTGGACGTTGTGTATTGCGGTGATGTCGTCAAAGCCGGCTTGGTTTCCGAATATCACCGAGGAAAGCACCTGATTTGAGCCTATCGCCCCCCAGGTGACGAGCGATTTTCTCTTCCTGTCCAGGGCGTCCGGGATGATAAATTCCATCATCCGGCACTTGTTTCCCCCGTATATGGAAGACGCCCTGTCGTCCCTCTTGATGTAGACCTCGGAGCCGATCACTTTGCTTAGGCTTTTCAAGTGCTCCACGCCGCTGGGATAGTCGCCGTACGACTTAAAAGAAATTTTACCTTTCAGTTCGGGATACTCGGAAAAAATCCACGGCCTCTCGTTTCCGATCACGTTAGCTTTCATCTTTAATCATTCCACTCATTTTGAATTACGGTAGATTTCGGTAACCTTTTTTTCCACACAGCCTTATTTTATATCACGGAGTTCAAGCGTTTTGCGAGCCTTTTGCCCAGAGAGACCACAGTCCACACGACTGGGAGGCCCAGAGCCTCCGGAAACACGCTGGAGTCGCAGCAGTAGAGGTTTTTTATCCTTGTCTCGAGGTTTGAGTCCACCACCTCCCCGATCCTGCAGGAGGCCGACGGATGGGCGCCCATCGGCTCCGAGACGAAGAAAGAGTCCTCCCTGCACCCGACCTTCTTCAAGACCCTCTTTGCGATCTCTACTCCCTTGTCCAGCTTTTTTCGATCCTTGCCGGTAACCGGCTTGGAATATGTGCCGTCCGGGTAGATCTCCCCCGCTACATCGTCTTTTATCTTGACCATGACCCCCGTATATCTCCGGTGGTTGAAGAGCTTCGGGAGACGCCTCGGGTTCGATAGAAGGAGATGCGCGGCAAAGGTGCTCCAGCCGTAGAAGACGGGGATAATAACCAGCCCGTCCGACTCGTAATGTTCCAGAGTCCCCACGGTCATAGGATTTGCCTTCGTTGAATCAATACCCCTGCCGATCCCGGCCGCGAACTTGAGGAAGTCGCAGGCAAATCCCCTGCCGGCGTCATCTATCCCGGCCCTCTTTAAAATCGGTACGTTTCCCAAAGCGGCGGAGAGGACGATAACCTTCCCGAAATATCTCACCCTTTTTCCCAGCCGCCTCCCCTCGACGCCCACGGCCCGGCCGTTTTCCGTCAATACCCGGTCTATCCTCGTGCGGAGCTTGAGGTCCGCCCCGTTCCTCTGCGCCTCGTCGCCGTATACCCTGGCCGTCCACTTTGCGCCCCTGCCGCACCCGAACATGCAGTCGGAGCATTCGGGCACGCATTTTTCGGGATCGATGAAGCTTTCCATCTTATCCCAATCGTTCCCGAGGTCGTTGGCGGCCTCGAGGAGCCTCAGGTTTGTTTCCCCCACCAGCTCGTCGGGGAGCCTGTTTATCCACATCTCCTTTTTGGCACAGGCAACCTCATCGGTCAGATCTATACCGTGGGGGGCAAAGACCATCTCCGGCGGGGGAACGGCACAGCCGGCGGCGAGATTGGAAGTCCCCCCGTAGGTCGCCCCGCTGACGACCCAGTTCCCCTCGCGGCTCAAGGTAAGGCCGAGGCTCTTGCTCATCAAGACGGCCGAAACGGTGTTTCCGACCCGTTTGACGTTACCCCCCCTCTCAAGGAGGAGCACCCTCTTCCCGGAAAGGCTCATCTCCCGGGCCACCGTGGAGCCGCCCGGGCCCGATCCCACAACTATCACATCGTATTCTATTTCTGTTCCGTTCATTATTCAGCGAAAATTGTCGCAAGATTTAATAAAAAGAGGTCTAAAAATCATAAAAAATTCACACAAAAAACATATTGTCCATACAATGAACCACTATTTTTTTGACACAGAATTTTCAGATCTGCTCTTTTAAGAAAATGGGAAAAACAGATATCAAAATACGGATTACTAATCTATCACCTAACTGCATTATTGACAAGGACATTTTATTGTTCGGTCCGGTTTCTTTGTCCCGGATTGTCTTGGGCCGGACGATAAATCTGGACCGAAGGTTGGGCGGACCGTACAGGTTACGAATCGGTCCATTTGACTTTCCGGTGAAAGGCCGCGATAAGGAGATAATCTTTAAATCGGAAATAGATAAAGCAGGCAGACTCATTTCATTTTTCGTCACAATCTTGTTAAAAAGGCCTAAGTGTGTTATCCTAAAAATGCGAGTTCATGCCATATCCGCTTAAGGCGCAATACCAAGAGGGAATTGTCATGTTACGGTCAGAACCAATCAAGATCCTATACGTTGAAGATGATAACGGCCTCGCGCACCTCGTTAAAGACAGCCTCAAAAGAGAAGGCTACGAAGTGGACATCGCCCTAAACGGCGAAGAGGGGCTGGCCATGTATGAGGCCGGCTCTTATGACCTGATCGCCCTCGATTACGAAATGCCGATTTTCAACGGTCTCGAGGTGATGAAGAAACTGTCATCCGAAGGCGATATGCCTCCGACAATGATGATAACGGGGGCGGGCGACGAGAACCTCGCTGTGGAGGCCATGAAGCTGGGAGCGGGGGATTACTTGGTCAAGGATATCGAGGGCAGTTACATTGATCTGATTCCAATAAAAGTAGAGCGGATTTTAGAAAGCCACAGACTCGCAATTGAGAAGAAGCGGGCCGAGGAAGAGCTGTTGAGGATTTCAAAATTGCTGTCAGAGGCGCAGGAAGTCGCAAAATTGGGGAGCTGGGAATGGGATATCGTGAACGACAATACCGTATGGTCCTTCGAGATGTACAAAATTCTGGGAGTGGACATCAGCGAACCTCCGTCAATAGAGAAAATGAGGGAATTGGTTCATCCTGACGACAAGAAGATATGCGAAAACCTGATGAAGACGGTCATTAATGGAAACAGGCCGGAATATATAGAATGCAGAATTATCACGAGAGAGGGTATTTTGAAGTTTGTCCACTTCAAGGCGGAATCCCATTACGACGGCTCGGGTAAATTGATCCGAATGATAGGTATTCTGCAGGATATCACCGAGCAAAAAAGGATGGAGGAGCATCTTATAGAGGGCCAGAAGATGAAGGCGGTGGGCGCCCTGGCGGCCGGCGTAGCCCACGATTTCAACAACATCACGGCCACAATTTTGGGGTATGCCTCGTTTTTGAAGAACAAGTTCATCGACATGGGCCCGGTTTACGAGGGGCTTTTGGCAATCCAAAAATCCGCCATCAGGGCATCGGAGCTTACGGCACAACTGCTTACGTACTCCAGATCCAGAGAGGGGAAATTCGAGGTTGTTCCCGTAAATATAAATAAAGTGGTAGACAGTGTATACAATATAATCACTTCTGAGGCACTTGAAAAGTCCATATCAATCAATCTGGAGATCGAGAGTGATTTAAAGAACATCGAGGGCGATATCTCACAACTGACCCAGGTGGTTATGAACCTTTCGATGAACGCCTTGGAAGCAATGACCGACGGGGGAACACTCACAATTCAGACATATCTTATAGAGGTTGAAAAGGAAATCGAAATGGGGCTCTATAGTATCAAGACCGGGGAATATGTATGTTTGAAGATGAAGGATACCGGCATCGGAATGAATAGAGATACCCTAAACAGGGTATTCGATCCCTACTTTACGACCAAGGACGAAAAGTCGCGAATCGGTCTCGGACTCTCCGTGGTTTACGGCATAGTCAAAAACCATGGAGGCTATATAAACATTGACAGCGAAACGGACAGAGGGACGGAGATTACTTTATACTTCCCCGCTGAATCGGAAAAGAAGGAAGATACAGAAAAGATTGATATAAAGGCCATGGGTGGCACGGAGTCAATCATGATAATCGAAAGCGAGGAAGCGGTTCTCCTGATCTTAAAGAATATCCTAACCGAGGCGGGCTATACGGTGTATGCCTACGATTCGGGTGAAGCGGGACTCAAGGCCTTCAGGGAGAAAGAGAAACCGACAGATCTCGTCATCCTCGACTTCATTATGCCCGACATTGGGGGTGAAGAGGTATTGAAAAAACTGCTTGAAATCGATCCCGATATCAAGGTTATCCTGTCCAGCGGATACTCCGAGGTAAATCAGTACCGGGACGTTATCAACCTTGGGGCGGCCGGCCTTGTGAAAAAGCCCTTCATGGCCAATAAGCTCCTGAGGGAAATAAGGGAGGTTCTGGATTAGCTTAAAAAAAGCAAGCCGATATACGTAACGGTCAAAAGACGCTAAAAAAGTTTAGAAAAGATCGGTCAAAACAGTGGCCCCCTTTCCTTGAACAGCTTTGAAGCCCACGCCTCGAGGTCTTGACAGCATCACTTTATTAAAAAATCACATACCATAAAAGTCACATCATCTTTCCCTGTCCCGGTGCCCCGTTGTGATTGCACCCGTTATTTTATGGCTTTGCGTAATTCAAGCCGCCCACTAAACGGCTCCCCTTCCGGCAAAAGGAAGTTACAAACCTCCGCCGATCAAGACCGCTGAAGGGGAATTTTAAGCCCGGCCTTAAACTCCACGCATATCAACCAATATGTCAATATCTTGAGCGTGAGCGCAATTTTCCAACAAAGCCCATATTTTGAGCCATGACGCAGGCGCCCGGCCCCGGCCTCACATACCTTTACAGTATTCCACCCCGATGCCGAAAACCAAACAGGCTAAAACGGCCCTAAGGCCTTATTGAATAAAAAGTCATAAAATTACACACTTTTTACAGAATAATCATTTTACATATACAATAACGTGCGATCTTTCAATAGACTCGGTTTCTTCAAAAAAAGAGCGTTCTGTCTTACGGCGGCAAACATAGAGCCGAAACGAAAAATAGAAAGAAAAGGAGGTTGATCTTATGTCGGATCAAGAAAAGATGGCCACAAATATGTCGATTAGGGCAATAATAGAAAGCCTAAATGATATATTGGGCGGAAACGGCGCAAGGGTGATTCTAAAGAAGGCGGGAGTAGACCATCTCTTTAATGCTCCCCCAAATAACGACTGGGAGCCCTGTATTACAGTAAAAGACCAGGCAAGGATGTTCACCGAGGTTACCAACGTTTTAGGTCTAACCGGCGCACTCGGAATCTGGAGAAGGATCGGCTATCTTGGATTCAAAAACACCGTCGAAATCGCCCGGGTGCTCGATCCCATTTCCAATAATGGCCTATCCCCAGACATGAAGTTTATAAAGGGAATGGAGATATACAGGGAAGGTACGGGAAAAGGTGGGCCCGCTATGGATGAAAACGGAAGGCCGGCCTTTGACGTCCCGGAATGTGTTATCTGCGAAGGGTACAGGCTCGATCGGCCCATCTGCTCCTCCTACGAGGGGGTGATTCAGTACCTGGCTAACTGGGCCTACGGCGAAAACGTCTACAATGTTAGAGAGAAGAGGTGCAAGGCCATGGGGCATGACTCCTGTTTTTTTGTGTTGGAAAAAAAATAGGAATTTGATTTACTGTTCTTCCTTCCCAAATTGCCTACCTTTCACTTTTTCATTGGGGCACCTTTTTTCGGTGCCCCCTTTTTTTATGTTTTAATGCCACTCAAAGATTTATATATCGAATTCAAAACATCCGCTGCTGCCATAAGTCTTGGCTTTATCAAAAAACCGTCACCCTTTAGAGAGGTCTTTAAAACATGTGCTATCGAATCAGAGTTTTATTGCCGTCTCAACAAGGATTCAGCAAAGCCTCCCAATACGTTCGTCCAACTCACTATAGTGGAAAAAATCTCGGTAATCACACAGTCCCGACAGGGCGCCGGCGTGTTTTACCTCGACCCCGTGTTCCTCGAGGATGGCCACCGGATTGAGACCGCCTATTATGATTACGCCGCACCGGCCGTCGCTCACGGGGATTTCGAGGAGCGCCTGCCCGGGCCATCCAACTTTTAAGAATCCATTGAGCCCCACACCTTTCAGCTCTTCCGAGATTTCCAGGACCCTGTTTCGGCTCTCTGCGGGCACCTCCCTGAAGCTTGCTCCTATCCTCCCGCTCCCGGACTCCGCGGCCCCCTTAAGATCCGCCATGCCGCTCTTTATGAAAACCTCCAGGGGATCGAGGGTGGTCCCGTCGTAATTTATCAGCTCGACAAACCTTATAGGCTCCCCCTCCTCCAATTCCAAGAGCCCGCCGAATCTCGAATTGGTTGGAATCCCAAAATCGAGCAAAACGCCGTTCAGGGTCACCGAACACACCGTCCCTATTCCAACATAATCCTCCTTGATCTCCAGCTCGCCCATCTTTTGCCCCGGCTCGAAGACGGTCACTAGCTCTCCCATGCCGAGTCCGGATGCAAACACGCTTTTTATCAACGGAACGGCCCTTTCGATCTGATCCCTTTCTATGAGGCTCGTGTTCATCACGACGGTCCCCGTCCGCCTGGAAAGCTTGAAGTCCATCTTATACGTCATTCGGTCGATCTTGGCCGCCAGAAAGCCTATCTTTTCGAAAACCCGGGCCTGCGAAAGCTCCGTCAATCCCTTTTCGGTTATCCGCCTCCCTCTTTTACCGAAGCTCTCCGTCAGTCCCGCAGAATCCATCTCAAGGAGGTATAGCCTCACGGTCCGCTCGCTCACGTCAAATCCCCGGGCGTTGAGCTCCCGGGTTATTCTGGGGCTGCTCATCGGGTTTTCCGATTCGTGAAGTATTTTTAGGATCGACAGCCTCTTTTTTTCCGCCTTTTCACTCATGACGGCCAATATATCCTCCTCTTCTATACATGTCAAGGAAATAATCGGCAATATTGCCGATTTATTCTCCTTTTATCGCCATCTTTGTCTAGACTCTCCAGTCAAAAAAATATCTACCACCAATAGATTCTTTTGGCCCGGTCTGCGAAAAACCCTTTATGAAATCACAATTAAGAAAGCATTTTTTCTATATTTGCCGTCCATTTCGTCAGTCCCCTCCAAATCTCCCTAAAAAAGTTGGGAATTTGCGTGAAATCCAACTTTTTTCTTGACAAAATGAGGCTTCAAAGAATATATTGGCAAAAGTTTGCCTCACAATGCTGTTTTTCGGATCTAATCAAAACAAGGCTGTCGGCGATTAAAAATTAATGTTTAAGAAATGTTTTTTCTTTGGATGATTTCTTTATTGTAAAAAGTGGCAATGTTTTGCCGAAAATGAAAGGAGGTTTATTATATGAATCTAAAACGGCCTAATGCGAATGACGCATTGCAAACGGCAAACCGATCCAGGGACGTGTCGCCCCAATCCGGAATCTGCAGCAGGTGCGTTGACAACTGCGTGGGAAATTGCGACCTTTTCAACGCGACCTTCCGCGGCCGTGAGCTTCTTTATCCCGGCCCGTTCGGGAGCGTAACGGCCGGTGCGGACAAGGATTACCCGATCGATTACTCCCACCTTAACATCATGGGATACGCCTTCGGAGCCGAGGGAGTCCAGGGAGATCCCGAACACGCCATATTCCCGGCGGTCGACACGGAAACGGAATTCGGGACCGCAAACAAGGTAAAGATGAAGGTCCCCATATTCACGGGAGCCCTGGGAAGCACGGACATCGCCAGGAGGTACTGGGAACACTTCGCGGTAGGGGCAGCGATCAGCGGAATCACCCTTGTGTGCGGCGAGAACGTCTGCGGAATTGATCCGGAGTTGAAACTCGACAAAAACGGCAAGGTCGCAGACGCGCCCAACATGCGCGAGCGTGTGGAGCAGTACAGGCGCTACCATAGTGGTTACGGCGACATTCTGGTGCAGATGAACGTTGAGGACACCAAGTTCGGCGTTGCCGAGTACGTCATCGAGAAGCTGGGCGTCGAGACTATCGAGCTGAAGTGGGGACAGGGGGCCAAGTGCATCGGAGGCGAGATCAAGGTCGACTCCATCGAGAGGGCAACCGAGCTTAAGAAGAGAGGGTACATCATAACCCCCGATCCGGAAGACCCGGCGATAGCGGCCGGATTCAAAGACGGCGCTATAAAGCAGTTTGAGCGTCATTCCCGTCTCGGATTTATCGACCAGGATGCCTTCATGAAGGAGGTGGAGAGGCTGAGAGGCTTGGGAGCGAAGCGCGTCACGCTAAAGACCGGCGCCTACCCGATGAGAGAGCTTGCAATGGCCATCAAGTGGTCTTCGGACGCAAAGATAGACCTCTTGACCATCGACGGGGCCCCGGGAGGAACCGGCATGAGCCCCTGGGGGATGATGAACGAGTGGGGTGTCCCATCAATCTACCTCCACTCGATGGCGGTCGAGCTCTCCGACAGGCTCTCCAAAAACGGCGGCTCGGTTCCCGACCTCGCCTTCGCCGGCGGACTTTCCACCGAAGATCACGTATTCAAGTGCATCGCCTTGGGAGCCCCCTACGTCAAGGCCGTCTGCATGGGCCGGGCGCTGATGATCCCCGGGATAGTGGGGAAGAACACCGAGATCTGGCTGCAGAATCATAAGACCGATGACATGCCTATTCCAAAGAACGTCGCAAGGTACGGCTCGACCAAGGAGGAGATCTTCGTCTGCTACGAAGAGGTCAAGGATAAATACGGCAAAGAAGTGGACAAGATGCCGCTGGGAGCAATCGGCATTTACAGCGTATCGGAAAAGATACGGATAGGCCTACAGCAGCTGATGGCAGGGGCCAGAAAATGGAAGCTCAACCTTATCAGCAAGGATAACCTCATGTCGCTGACACCTGAATGCGCAAAGGTCACCGGCATTCCCTATTTGATGGACGCCTACAGGGACGAGGCCCTCAAGATCATCGACGGCAAATAGTCAAGGCAGAGGCGTCTGTACCGAATTTGATCGGTGAATCGTCCGCTGAGACTTTGTTGGAGCTTAACGTTATTGTTGATTTGACAGGTGGTAAAAAATAACAGTCGGTTTTGATTAAAAAAAGGAGAGTGGAGCCTTCGGTAATGCCGGCACAGCATATTAACCGAGAATTTAACCCCAATCCCCTTATGGTTGAGAATTTACATCAATCTTAACGGGATGTAAAGAGAAATTTTTCTTATAATCCACGCTCTCCAGCCTGTTTCTTAGGCCTGAAAACACCCTATAAATGACTATATTTATACTATAAACATTTTATGACCACCACGGATTTAACGCACTACTGCCGTATTTAAAAATTCAAGATAAATTCCATCTCTGACGGGAAGTTTTTGTTGATGAAAAGTATTAGAAATAGGTGTATACTGAAATGTGTGCCTGTAATTTGACAAAGAAATTCTAAAAAGGAGTTTTCAATGATTTGTAAGACAAAAGGGGATGTATTAAAGATTGTCAAGGAGCGAAACGTAAGCTTTATCCAGTTCTGGTTCACGGATATTCTCGGGATATTGAAGAGCTTCGCGATAACGCCCGGGGAGCTGGATGAGGCGCTGTCTGAGGGGATGGGATTTGACGGCTCCTCCATCGAGGGATTTGCCAGGATCGAGGAGAGCGACATGATCGCCAAGCCAGATCCCACGACCTTTCAGTTCCTCCCCTGGCGAGACAAGGAGAAACCGGTAGCCAGGATGTTCTGCGATATACTGGAGCCGGACGGCTCAAACTACGCGGGTGATCCGAGATATGCCCTGAAAAAGGTTTTACAGAAGGCCAAGGATCTTGGCTACACTTATTACGTCGGTCCCGAGCCCGAATACTTCTATTTCGCAAACAACAAGGAAGCCAAGGTACTGGACGAGGGTGGATACTTCGACGCCACTCCCCTCGATCTGGCAGGCCCCTTCAGGAGGGAGACGATCTTCGCCCTGCAGGATATCGGCATAGATGTTGAATACAGCCACCACGAAGTCGCCCACAGCCAGCACGAGATTGACCTCAGGTTCGACGAGGGCTTAAAAATGGCGGATAAATTTATGACCTTGAGGGTAACGGTAAAGGAGATTGCGAGAAAGAACGGTATTTACGCAACCTTCATGCCCAAGCCCATATACGGAATAAACGGGAGTGGAATGCACACCCACCAGTCCCTCTTCAAGGGAGACAGGAACGCCTTTTACGATCCAAACGACGCGCTTAGCCTCTCAAAGGAGGCCAAGGGATACATCGCCGGAATATTGAGACACGCAAGAGAGATGACCGCCGTGTGCAACCAATGGGTCAACTCCTACAAGAGACTGGTTCCGGGCTACGAGGCCCCGGTCTACGTCAGCTGGGCCAGAAGAAACAGGTCCACCATGATAAGGGTGCCCATGTACAAACCGGGCAAGGAGAAGGCGACCAGAATGGAGTTCAGGTCCCCCGATCCCGCCTGCAATCCCTATCTAGCCTTTACGGTTATGCTGACGGCTGGGCTGAAGGGGATTCAGGAGGGATACGATCTTCCCGCGCCCATCGAAGAGGATGTCTACGAATTCAGCCCCGAAATGAGGCGCGAGAAGAACATAACGGAGCTCCCGGGGAACCTCTTCGAGGCGATAGGCGAGCTGGAGAACAGCGAGCTGGTAAAAGAGGCCCTCGGCGATCACATCTTCAACAAGTTTATCGAAAACAAGAAGATCGAGTGGGACAGGTACAGAACTCACGTAAGCAGGTACGAAATCGATAACTACCTGCCCATCCTTTAGCAGGGTCATTGATAGGTTTTAAGAATCGGAACGGGCGTCTGTTTGAGGATCGCTGTTCGGAGTCAGGGATACACCTGGCGTTGGTCGACCGGCGTTGGAGTGCCGGAGATTAGGGAATTAGATATTGTCCAGCTCCGTTAAAATGGAGGGTGACAGATATAATATGAAAGGTTAGAGAGAACGGCTCCGAGCCTTTATTGTGAAATCAACCGTTTCGGAGGAAGAGCTTGCTGTACAAAGCCCCATATGACACTTTCACCGAATTTATAATTGAGAGGGACGAGGATAAGTGCATCTCCTGCAGAGTCTGCGAGAGACAGTGCTCCTACGGGGCGCACATCTACGACCCCGAGACCGACAAGATGACCGAGGACAATTCCTTATGCGTGGCGTGCCACAGGTGCGAGGCGCTTTGCCCCACCGGCGCCATTACCATAAAGGAGAATCCGGGGGACTTCAAGACGAACGCCAGCTGGACGCCCTATTACATAAAGAACGTCTATAAGCAGGCGTCCACCGGCGGCGTCCTCCTTACCGGCATGGGAAACGACAAGCCCTACCCGATCTACTGGGACAAAATCCTCCTCGATGCAAGCCAGGTGACCAATCCCTCCATCGATCCCCTCAGGGAGCCGATGGAGCTCACCACCTATCTTGGGAGAAAGCCGGACAGTCTAAACGTCGTAAAAGAGGGGGGGAAGCTCCGCCTTCTGGACAAATTAGAGCCCCAGATAAAGATCGAGTACCCGATAGTCTTTTCCGCCATGAGCTACGGCGCCCTGAACTACAACGCCCATCTGGCGATGGCAATGGCGGCAAAGGAGACCGGCATCATCTACAACACCGGAGAGGGGGGCCTCCACAGAAACCTCTACGAGTACGGCCCGTGGACCATCGTCCAGGTGGCCTCCGGACGCTTCGGAGTCCATGCGGAGTACCTGAACGCCGGCTCCGGAATCGAGATAAAGATAGGCCAGGGGGCAAAGCCGGGCATCGGGGGGCACCTCCCCGGCGAAAAGGTCGGGGAGCAGATAAGCCTGACCAGAATGATACCGACCGGCACCGACGCCCTCTCTCCGGCCCCCCACCACGACATATATTCGATCGAAGACCTGAGGCAATTGATATACGCCCTCAAGGAGGCCTCCGACTACACGAAACCGGTCTCGGTAAAGATCGCCGCTGTCCACAACTCGGCCGCCATAGCCTCCGGGATGGTAAGGGCGGGCGCCGACATCGTTGCCATTGACGGCCTTCGAGGCGGAACGGGCGCCGCCCCCACCATGATAAGGGACAACGTGGGGATACCGATGGAGCTGGCACTTGCCGCCGTCGATACGAGGCTGAGGGAGGAGGGAATAAGAAACCAGGCGTCGATCCTCGCCGCCGGAGGCATCAGGTGCAGCGCCGACGTCGTAAAGGCGATAGCCCTTGGGGCCGACGCCGTATACATCGGGACGGCGGCCCTGATCGCCATGGGTTGCGGCATGTGCCAGCGGTGCTACACAGGAAAGTGCCCCTGGGGAATCACCACAAACGACCCCTATCTCGCAAAAAGGCTGAACCCGGAGATAGCGGCCGAGAGGCTTACGAACCTCGTCAGGGCATGGGGCCACGAGATCCAGGAGATGCTGGGGGGGATGGGAATCAACGCCATCGAGAGCCTCAGGGGAAACCGCGAAAGGCTGAGGGGCGTGGGGCTGTCCCAGATCGAGCTCGACATCCTCGGCATAAAACACGCCGGAACTTAGACGATTGTCAGTTACCTCCTTATTTCGATGGGAATGATATTGAAGTGGACAGTAAAAAGAGGAGGCAATAAATCTTAAAAGCATCTGCGGTAAGCAAGGCGATTTTTCTTCTTCCTCAAATTGAAAGGAGTTTTTCCATTGCCCAAAATCGAGTCAGGGCAAGGTGGCTGGGGCTAAAATATTAAGTCAAGATAGTTTTTACGTTATGCCGAAGGGCATAGGTTTTTCAGGGGAGACAACAATCTCTACCCAACCTTTCGGCACCGTTATTAAATGCATTAAATATATATATCAATAAATCGATAGAGGGACACCCGAACGAGGGAGCCCCCAACACTGAAATCAAGGGTAGAGGTACACCATTTTGAAGATAAGATATGTGGTGGCAAACGAAGACGTCTGCATAGGGTGCAGGCTCTGCGAGATAGCCTGCGTGGTGGAGCACTCCAAGACCAAGGACATCGTAAAGGCGTACAAGTTCGAGGAGAAGAGGGAGCTTCCCCGCTCCCACGTCGAGGAGGTGGGGCCTGTCTCCCTCTCCATCACCTGCCGGCACTGCGACGACCCCAGGTGCGTCGCCGCCTGCATAACAGGCGCCATGAGAAAGGGGGAGGACGGAAGGGTGACGGTCGATATCGAGAAGTGCGTCGGCTGCTGGTCGTGCGTCATGGCCTGCCCCTACGGGTCGGTGGGGATGGACAAAGAGGACAGGAAATCGGTCAAGTGCGACCTCTGCGGCGACAGGGAGATACCGGCCTGCGTGGAGGCCTGCCCTAACAGGGCCCTTATCGTTGTGGAGGAGGAGGTGGGATGAGCAAAGAAACAAAATACGTAATCATCGGCGGCGGCGTGGCCGGCCTGGGCGCGATAGAGGGCATCCGAGAGGTCGATAAGGAGGGGGAGATAACTCTCGTAACTATGGAGGCCTACCCCCCCTACTCCAGGCCGGGGATCAGCTACTGGCTCTACGGAAAGCTTGACGATACCACCATGCCCTTGAGGGACGACTCCTTCTACAGCAACCTCGGCGTTACGCTTATGACCGACTGCGAGGCGACCTCGATAGATACCAAGGCCGGGACGATAAAGACAAAGGGCGGTAAGGACATCCCATTCGACCGCCTCCTGATCGCCACGGGCGGCTCGCCCATACTCCCCCCCATCGACGGGGCGGAGGGTCTCGACATGGTATTTTCCTTCACCACGTATAAGGACGCGAGGGAGATCGGCAAGAAGAGGGATAAGATCAAAAGGGCGGTCGTCGTGGGCGGGGGCCTCATCGGCCTCAAGGCGGCCGAGGCCCTGAACAACATCGGGGTCAAGGTCACCGTCCTGGAGCTCATGGACAGAATCCTCTCCCTCGCCTTCGACAAGACGGCGGGAGACCTCGTCGCAAAGGGCCTGGTGGAGGCCGGAATAGAGATAATCACGGAAGACACTGCCCAAAAGGTCGTTTCCGACGGCGGGAAGATAATGGAGATCGTCCTGAGGTCGGGAAAGTCGGTCGAGGCGGACGCCCTGATCCTCGCCATCGGCGTAAGGCCGAGGGTCGAGCTTGCCGGGGGAGCCGGAATCGATGTGGGGAGAGGGATCCTCGTCGATGAAAGGCTGATGACCAACATCAAGGACATCTACGCCGCCGGGGACGCCTCCGAGGCTTACGACATAATTTATCGGGAGAGGCGCGTCACCCCGATCCTCCCCAACGCCTACGGTCAGGGGAAGCAGGCGGGCAGAAACATGGCCGGAACCGACGAACCCTACGAGGGGGGGCTTTCCATGAACGCCATCGGCTTTTACGGCCTCGACACGATCAGCATAGGCCTTGTCGACCCGCCGGAGAATGGAGGATACGACGTCCTCGTTCGCCTCGACAAAGAGAATAATATCTACCGAAAGCTGGTCACGAAGGAGGGGAGGCTCTTCGGCGCCGTCCTCGTGGGAGAGGTCGAGCGGGCGGGGATATTCGCGAGTTTAATCAGGGACGGCGTCAGCATCGCGGGGCTGGAGGAGACGATGCTCTCCGGAGAGTTCGGCCACGTCCACATGGACAGGGATTTGAGGGTGAAAAGGCTTGAGAGGAGATAGATGAATCTGAACAGAAATCACAACTATATAAAAGATATTTCCGGCTGCGGGTTGTCGGGGATTATCAACCGGAAGGGGGAGAGAATCTCCGGCTCAGTGGTCACCAGGTCGATCGCCAACCAGCACGACAGGGGAAACGGCCTCGGAGGGGGATTTGCCGCCTACGGTATCTACCCCGAATACAAGGAGCTATACGCCCTCCACATCATGTACGATCACAAGAGGTCGAAGGCCGAGGCGGAAAATTTCCTAAAAGAGAGTCTGGTCGTCTCCCATCGGGAGGAGATTCGGACCCGGATAACCGAGAAGATACAATCCCCTCCGATCTTGATGAGATACTTCACCCTTCCTAACGTCACGGACGAGGAGAAGGGCGATATCGATTCAGGGAGCGTAACCGAGGACGACCTCATGGTAAAGAGGGTCATGCACATCAACGACACCATCGAAGGGGCCTTCGTCTTCTCCAGCGGCAAGAACATGGGGGCGTTCAAGGGGGTCGGCTTCCCGGAGGACATAAGCGAGTTTTTCATGCTGGAGGACTACAAGGGGCACATCTGGACCGCCCACAACCGCTTCCCCACGAACACCCCCGGCTGGTGGGGGGGCGCCCATCCCTTTACGATACTCGACTGGTCGATCGTCCACAACGGCGAGATTTCTTCCTACGGCATAAACAAGAGATACCTGGAGATGTTCGGCTACAAGTGCACCCTCTTAACAGACACCGAAGTGGTAGCCTATCTCCTGGACCTCCTTATAAGGAAGCACGGGCTCTCCTATGAGGTGGCGTGCCTCGCCCTCGCCTCCCCCTTCTGGCAGGAGCTGGAGCTCATCGATGAAGGCGAGGCGGAGGCGTTGAGGGCCATAAGAATGATCTACGGCCCCGCCCTCCTGAACGGCCCATTCGCCATCCTCTTCGCAAACAACGAGGGCCTGGTGGGTCTAAATGACCGAGTAAAGCTTCGCCCCCTCGTGGCGGCGGAAAAGGGGGACTTTACCTACATGGCGTCCGAAGAGAGCGCAATTCGGGAGATATGCCCCGATCCCGACCGGGTTTGGGCGCCCATCGCGGGGGAGCCGGTCATCGCCCTCCTGGACAAAGCGAGGGAAAAGAAGAATATAGCAAAAAACGATATCGAAAGGGACGCTGCCCGGATAAATTAGGGAGCATTAAATCATTTTCCCCCATAGGAGCCTTTGTTTTATGAACGAGATTTCTTCAAGGATAGAGAGGAAAAACGGCCTTGTCAGTATAGATTCCAAGGGAATCTATTACAAGGACCTCAACAAGCTGATCAGGGAAGAGATAAAGGGGGGGAGCGCCCTATTCGAGCTTACAAACATCAACGGCCAGCGTTACCTGGCCGACGGCGTGATTGCGGAGGCCAAGATAGATATTCACGGAACCCCCGGCCAAGACCTGGGGGCCTTCATGAACGGCCCAATCATAAAGGTACACAACAACGCCCAGGACGGGGTGGGAAACACCATGAGCGGCGGCAAGATAGCCATCAACGGCATGGTAGGGGACGTCTGCGGATACGGCATGAGGGGGGGGAAGATCCACATCAAGGAGGACTGCGGCTACCGTGTCGGCATCCACATGAAGGAATACCTGGACGAGATCCCCGTCATCATCGTCGGCGGAAAGGCCGGGGACTTCTTCGGTGAATACATGGCCGGGGGGAGGTTGATCCTCCTGGGCATGTTTTCAAAACACCCGGAGCGCCCCATAGCGGGGCTATTCATAGGGACCGGGATGCACGGGGGGACGATCTTCGTCCGGGGCGAGGTGGAAGAGCACCGTCTTGGAAAGGAGCTGGGCGTCTCCGACCCCACGGACCAGGAGCGGGATGAGCTCCACTATTATCTTAAAGACTTCGCCGGCGACTTCAATTTGGATCACAAGGAGATAATGTCAAAGCCTTTCAAGAAATACTTCCCGAAATCGCTGAGGCCCTACGGAAATATGTACGCCTATTGACGGGGGGTTGGGGGGCTTGTTGTGGTTTTTTCCCGTTTGTTCCTCTCCTCATAATAGAGAGGTAGATCTTATTTATAAAGTCAGAGACCCCCTGTTTTTGTAAGTTTAAAATGTAATACGATTATTGGGGGAATAACTTTTAATCTATTTAATATGCTTATATAGTTACCTATTATTTATAGACATATTTTTATGATGTAAACACTACAGAAATGAAATACCGATTGTACATTGATGAAGTAGGCAATTCAGATTTGGGGGCTTCAAAGGACCCCAACCATCGATTTTTAAGTTTAACGGGATTGATAATGTCGTTGGATTATGTATCCACCACCGTTTTCCCACGGCTGGAAGCGATTAAGAAGGAATTCTTTGAATCACATCCTGACAATCCGATTATTCTCCATAGAAAAGAATTAGTAAATAGAAGGCATCACTTTCAGGCACTTAGAGATTCAGAAATAGAAAAAAAGTTCAATGAAGATTTATTGTCTCTATTGAGTGAATTAGATTACGTTGTAATTACCGTAACAATTGACAAATTAGAATTCAAAACTCGATATGAAATATGGCGCCATGATCCATATCACTACTGTTTAACCATCCTCATGGAAAGATTTGTTTTATGGCTGAAAAGAAATAATTCTTCAGGGGATGTACTTGCAGAATCGAGGGGAGGCAGAGAAGATCGAAGACTTAAAAGCGCATTTGAGTACATTTATAATAAAGGAACTGATTATATAGATCCGGTTGTTTTTAAAGAAACATTAACCAGTAAACAATTGAAGGTAAAGTCTAAATCTAACAATATTGCCGGTCTCCAACTTGCAGACATAATTGCTCATCCAAGCCTTAGAGCTTCAATTGCGAGACACAACGGTCAGGATTTGCCGGATAATTTTGGAGGGAAGATAGCGGAAATACTTGAGCGCAAGAAATACGACAGAAGTCCAAATAATCAGATAGAGGGGTGGGGTAGAAAATGGCTACCATAAAAAACGGCCCGTTAGGGCCGCGAAGGAAAAAACCTTCCACCTCCAGTTTCCTGGATTGTCTATATAATACATTTTTTCCAACAGTATGTAAAGAAAAAAATGATAAAATATTACAAAATATTACAAAATATTATAAAATAGTATTTATAGATACAAAATACTTTCTATTAAGCGGGGAATATTCCTATTTAATAAACTCCGAGTCGATGACGCAACTTAAAAATGGGGAAACCGTTTTCTCCTATACCCCCACATCGGCCCGGCGGCCCGAAAAAGCCGCCGGAACACACCTTTTCGACAGGCCGGCAGCACCTGTAAATTTTCTCAATTACCAAAGGGTGCCGGCCCACAGTATCATCGAAAAGGGCGGCGGCGGGAAAACCAAAACTGAAATAGAAAGCAGCGCCGAAAAGACTCCAAACAAACTGTCTTTTAACTCTCCTACTTCTTTTTAGCGGTCAAACCGTTACCATTATCCCTGTCGGAGATATCTCTGGCTATTCCCACGATTGCCATCATATTTCCCTCTTCATTGAAGATGGGCGCGATGCGCTGTTCAATCAGTATCCTTTCCCCGTCTTTTTTCACCCAGTGAATTGTAAAGAGCTTGTTGTACTGGTCGGGCTTTTTGATATTTCTCTCCATTAGATCCCTCTCACCCGGATCGACAATCTTGATGAGCATTTCCGAGTCGGAATAGAATTCATCCTGATTGTAACCAGTAACATCGACGACCGAGGGACTTACATACTCGAATCCCTTTATGGGGGAGAGCTGATAACGATATATGAAGTCCTTGGTGTTCTCGGCCAGCATCCTGAACATCTCCTTGGAATCCAACAGCGACTTTTCGGCGATCTTCTCTGCGGTTATATCGTGCCTTACCTCGACTATTCCCTCCACTTCCTCCTCGTCATCAAGAACCGGGCTGCAGTTGACCGACCATATCCTGCCGTCGGAGGAGATGATCTCCACCTTTTTGCCCTTCTTGAAATTCAGTATTTCGGATACCGGGCAATTTTCACAAGTTTTCTTGCTCAAATTCAAAATGTCGTGGCATTTGTTCCCGACAAAATCCTTTGTAGACATCCCCGTCAACTCCCCCGCGGCCCTGTTTGCCCAGATAACCTTGAAATCCGTATCCAAATAAATAACCTGCTCCAAAATGCTGTTTAAAATCGCCTCCTTCTCCTTCTCCAATCGCTTTACGTTGTCTTCGGCATTTGTCTTGCCGGCAATAAGCCGGTACCTGTCAAGGACGTTTTCGATAACCACGGACAGAAGCTCGATATAGTGACCCTGAATATCCTTGACTATGTAGTCGTTTACGCCCAGCTTCATCGCCTTTACGGCCACATTTTCATCGCCCTCACCGGTTATCATGATCATCGGGATGATCTCGTTTTTTGAGCTCAAAATGCGAATTACCTCCAGGCCGTTTTTCCCCGGCATATTTTGATCTATAAGCACAAGATCGTAGGGGTTCTCCTCAAACATGGCCAGTCCCACATCTCCATCCCCCGCGATATCGACCTCGTACCCGCTTCTCTTGAGCCTTCCCCTGATGAGATTCGCAAGGCCTGTATCATCTTCCATATAAAGGACTTTGATCAGCTTATCTTCCGACATATTACTCTCCCCATATCCGAAATCTCATTGAACGGATTTCAAGTCTATTTGCCATCTTTGTCGTTCTTTGAATTATTCAAATATTGCGGAAATTTTTTCTCCATACATTCCGGACAGATGCCGTGAGTAAAATCCACTTCCGTGTGATTTTTTATATAGACCTCTATCTTTTCCCAATATCCCTTATCGTCCCTGATCTTTTTGCAGTGGGAACAGATAGGGAGCAGCCCCTTTAACGTTTTGACCTTTTCCAAGGCCTCCTTGAGCTCTTCGATGAGTTTCTCCTTTTCCTCCTCGATTCTCCTCTTCTCGTCTATGAGCTGCCGCTGTCTCAAGACCCGATCGATCACGGAGGGCAAGAGCGCGATGTATCGCCCCTCCAAATCCTTTACGATGTAATCGCCGACGCCGGATTTCATCGCCTCTACCGCCAGTTTCTCGTTTCCCTCCCCCGTAACCATTATCGTCGGAGGGAGCTCTCCCTCTGACAAGAGGATGTTGACAACTTCCAGGCCGTTATGGATCGGCATCTGGTAATCTACAACGATAACATCGTATGAGCCTTTTCTATACATAACGAGACCCCCCTTTCCGTCCCGGGCAATATCGACAATAAGGCCCTTGACGGCGAGCTTCTTTTGAATCAGATAAGCCAGGGCTTCGTTATCCTCGAAATATAAGACTCGAACAGGCCTCTCGTAATCTGAATATGTTTCCTTTTTATTATTTT